>JBARAE010000177.1:0-2985 GCA_049791715.1 Micromonospora sp. | reverse complement strand
CCACCCCCACGACCACGGTTCCGGCCAGGATGTGCAGCACCTCGCGGGTGCCGCGGGGGTGGTCGGGGGAGTGGTGCGCTTCGCCGGGCTGCAGCTGCCACTCCCAGAGCTCGACCAGGTCGGGCTCGCCCAGCCCGCTGAGCAGGTGGGCGGTGCCGCCCCGATCGCCGCGCCACAGCACCGGCGCCTCGTCGGCTCGGGAGATCCGCACTCTGCTCTCCTCGGCAGGTTCGAGGAGCCGGGCGATGTTGACCCCGAACGCGTCGGCCACCCGGCAGAGCGTGCCGATGCTGGGGTTGGTCCTGGCTCCCTCGATCTGAACGAGCATGCCCTTGCTGACCCCGGACCGGCCGGCCAGTTCCTCGAAGGACCAGCCGCGGTCGGCACGCAGGTCGCGGACTTGCCGCGCCACTGCGGAGGTCACCGCGGTCACCCGTCCGCCACCGGTGTCGGTCATCCCACTGTCCTTCGCGGTCACTATTATGGTACGACGATCTGATGTTCCCCATTGTGCTCGCGGCGGTGTCCGCGGTCGCGTTCGGCACGGCGGACTTCTCCGGCGGCAAGGCGTCCCGGGGCGCCGACCCCATCGCCGTCACCGTCGTCTCGCAGATCCTGAGCGTCCCTCTGCTGCTCGCGCTGGTGCTGCTCGTGCCCGGTACGCCCCGCCCCGTCGACCTGGGCTGGGGACTGCTCGCCGGGGTGGCAGGCGCCGGCGGCGTGATGCTGCTGTACCGCGCCCTGTCGACCGGCATGATGGCCGTCGTGGCACCGGTCACAGCGATCACCGCGGCGGTGGTGCCCATCGTCACCGGGCTGGTCACCGCCCACTCCCCGGGCACCCTGGCGCTCAGCGGCGCGGGCCTCGCCGTGGTGGCCATCGCCCTGGTCAGCCTGGGCGAGGGAGGCGTCACCGGCCGCGTCTCGAGCCGGGTGCTCGGCACGGCGCTCGGCGCGGGCCTGCTCTTCGGCATCTTCTTCGCCCTGCTCGGCCAGGCGGACGAGGGTGCCGGCATGTGGCCCGTCCTCGCCGTACGGGTCAGCTCGATCGGCTTCGGGCTCGCGCTCGCCGCGCGTACCGGCGTCGGCCTGCGGCTCGGGCGGCGGGTGCTCGGCTGGGCCGCGGCGGCCGGTCTGCTGGACTCCGCGGCGAACGCGCTCTATCTGGCCGCCGCGGCGCGGGGGCACCTGAGCGTCGTCGCGGCAATCGCCTCGCTGTATCCCGCGAGCACGGTGCTGCTCGCGCTCGGGGTCGACCGCGAGCGGCTGCGCCCGGCACAACTCGCCGGCCTCGGCTTCGCCGCTGGCGCCTTGGTCCTGGCGAGCATCTGAGCCCTGTCGCCGCCCCGCCCGCGCCCGTACGCTGAGCCCCATGCGCGTCGCCGTCTGCCAGCTCAACGCCCGCGACGACCGTAGGGCGAACCTTGCCGCCGCCGAGGCTCTGCTGGTCAGGGCCGCGGCGGCCGGCGCGGACCTCGCCGTCCTCCCGGAGTACGTCGACTACCTCGGCCCCGCCGCCGGGATGCCGGAGCCGGACTCCGTCGACGGGGTGGTGGGCCGGTTCTTCGCCGACATCGCCCGGCGGCTCGGTATCTGGGTGGTCGCCGGTTCCTTCCACGAGGCGGGCCCGGACCGGGAGCACACCTGGAACACCTCCCTGGTGTTCGACCGAGCCGGCACGCTGGCCGCCAGCTACCGAAAGATCCACCTGTACGACGTGGAGATCCCTGGCCGCGTCTCCTACCTGGAATCGGCGACCGTCGCGCCCGGGGAGCAGCCGGTGGTGGTGGACGTCGAGGGTCTGCGGGTCGGGCTGTCGATCTGCTACGACCTGCGCTTCCCGGAGCTCTACCGGCAGCTCGCCACCAGCGGCGGCGCCGAACTCCTCGTCGTCCCCGCGGCGTTCATGATGCACACCGGGCGGGACCACTGGGAGGTCCTTCTGCGGGCGCGGGCGATCGAGAACCAGTGCTTCGTGGCGGCCGCCGGCCAGACGGGTGACCACGAACCGGGGCGCACCTGCTTCGGGCGCAGCATGGTGGTGGACCCGTGGGGAACGGTGTTGAGCCAGGTGCCGGACGGGCCGGGTCTCGCCGTCACCGACCTGGACCTGGACCGGCTGCGGACGATCCGTTCGGAGCTGCCCAGCCTGGCCAACCGCCGGCTGTGAAGACCCTCAGCTCTCCAGGAGTACGCCCACCACGGTGAAGCCGGCGATCGCAGCGGCGGTGATCAGCAACGCCGTGGTCATCCGGGACGGGCCCCGCCGGGCCAGCCGTCGGACCGACGCGAGGACGACGAAGAGCACGAACGCCCCGATGACCAGCTGCCAGAACGGCAGAAGGAGCCCCAGCAGGGCCTCCTCGGCGAGCGACGCCGTCGGGAACTGGGACACGTGATCCATGCCAGACACTCTGGCACGCCCGTGCCCTCCCGCGTCGCGTAGCGAACGACTTGTCCGGCATCCCGGCCTCCCGCATGATCCACTGACGGACGTTGATTTGCCTTCTCCGAGCCCTCCGCGTAACTTTCTCTCTGCACGCGGGACGCCGGGCAAACCGGCCGAGAACGGGCGCCAGGCTCGTGGCGGAGACGCCAAGCGAGACTGAGGATCTGGGCGGTGCGACGGGCTCCGGGAAACACGGAGTTGCGATCGCGAAGCCGACCGGGTAGAGTTCGAAGGCCGGCAGGGAGCCGGGCGGGTGGCCGCGAAAGCGGTGACCGGCCGGTCCGCCGACTTCCCACGACAGAAACGACCGCCGGATACGGCGTGCGTCAGCGTGGATCGGACCGTACCAAGTTGATCACCTCGGACACGAGGTTGACAGCGGAAGACCGAGCCGGTAAGTTAGAGAGGTTGCCCCGGATGGGGGTCCTACGGTGTAGGGCTTTCCGGATGGTGTGTGGTTGTTCTTTGAGAACTCAACAGGGTGCTTGATAAGCCAGTGCCAAATTGATTTATACCCCGGACTGGCAGGCTTTTGT
>JBARAE010000176.1:0-7360 GCA_049791715.1 Micromonospora sp. | reverse complement strand
AGAGCGCGCTGGACGCCCTGCGGGTGGCCCGGGCCGCCCGCGCGGCGCTCGACGAGTCGGGGTTCGCCGAGGCGTACGCGAGCGGCCGGGACAGCCGACTGCACACGGTGCGGGACCTGGTCCGGGTCACACTCGACGCTTGAGCGCCCGCACGGCGAGCGGGGCGAACACGGCGAGGATGCCGGCGGCCCAGATCAGCGCCTGGGCGGCCGGCCCGGCCACCGGACCGCCCACCAGCAGGCCACGCAGCGCGTCGGCCAGGATGGTGACCGGGTTGACCTCGACCCAGTTCTGCAGCCAGCCCGGCATCCGGTTGGTCGGGACGAAGACGTTGCTGGTGAAGGTCAGCGGGAAGATCACCATGAAGCCGAAGATCTGCACCTTGTCCGGCTCACTGACCAGCACCCCGACCAGCACGGAGATCCACGAGGCGGCCAGCGAGAAGGCGAGCAGCAGGGCGAACGCGCCGAGCAGGCCGAGCACCCCGTTGCCGAGCCGGAAGCCGAGGATCGCGCCGACGCCGACCAGCAGCGACACCGACCAGGCCTGTTTGACCGTGTCGGCGAGGATCCGACCGGCCAGCGGGGACCAGCGGGCGATCGGGAGTGCCCGGAGCCGGTCGAAGACGCCCTTGGTGAGGTCGGTGTTGAGGCCGAAGCCGGTGGTCATGGTCGCGAAGAAGGCATTCTGCACGATGATTCCCGGCAGCGCGAACTGCAGGTAGTCCTTCGGGGAGCCGGAGATGGCCGTGCCGAAGACGTAGGTGAAGAGCAGCACGAACATCACCGGCTGGATGCTCAGGTCGAGCAGTTCCATCGGGTTGTGCTTGATCTGCACCAGGCTGCGCCAGGCGAGGGTGAGGGTGTGCCGCAGACCGGCGGCGAGGCCGAGCCGGCGGGCCGGTGCGAGCGAGGCGGTCGCGGTGGCGGCGGTCATGCCGGGGTCCTTTCGCGCGAGTCGGCGGCCAGGTCGTCCTGCTCGGCCCGGTGCCCGGTGAGGGAGAGGAAGACCTCGTCGAGGCTGGAGCCGCGCAAGGCCAGTTCTGCCACGAGGACCTCCGCCTGGTCCAGCCGGCGGACCACGGCCGGCAGCACGCCCAGGTCGTTGACCGGGACGGAGACGGTGGTCTGGGCCACCTCCGGGGTCGCCCCGGCGATCTCACCGGTGATGGCCAGCACGGTCGGCAGGTCCGTCGGGTCGGCCGGGCGGATGGTGAGGATCTGCCCGCCGGTCTTGGCCTTCAGCTCCTCCGGCGTGCCCTGCGCGATGACCCGGCCGTGGTCGATTACCGCGATCTCGCCGGCGAGCTGGTCGGCCTCCTCCAGGTACTGGGTGGTCAGCAGCACCGTCACCCCGTCGGCGACCAGCCCGCGGACGATGTCCCACAGCTCGTTGCGGCTGCGCGGGTCCAGCCCCGTGGTCGGCTCGTCGAGGAAGAGCACCTGCGGCCGGCCGACCAGGCTCGCGGCCAGGTCGAGGCGACGCCGCATGCCACCGGAGTAGGTCTTCGCCGCCCGGTCCGCCGCGTCGGTGAGGTGGAAGTCGGCGAGCAGGTGCCGGGCGCGGGCCCGGGCGTCGGCCCGGCCCATGCCGAGCAACCGGCCGATCAGCAGCAGATTCTCCGTACCGGTGAGGGTCTCGTCGACCGAGGCGTACTGGCCGGTGAGGCCGATCAGCTGGCGCACCCGGTGGGCGTCCCGGCGGACGTCGTACCCGCCCACCGTGGCGTGCCCCTCATCGGCGGCGAGCAGGGTGGCGAGCACCCGCACCGCGGTGGTCTTGCCCGCCCCGTTGGGCCCGAGCAGACCGAAGACCGTCCCGCTGGGCACGGCCAGATCGACTCCGGCGAGGGCCGTGGTCGCGCCGAAGCGCCGCACCAGTCCCTCCGCGCGGATCGCGTACGTCATGGGAACTCCCGTCGTTCTCGCTGGTCACCTCACGATGAGCGACGGCGCTGACGTTACGTCGACAGCCGCTGACATTCCGCTGATTTACCTCCGGGCAGAAAAAGCGCGACCGCCGCCGCCGGTCAGCCCGGCGACGGCGGTCGAGGTTCGCGGATCAGGCCAGGTTGGACGAGCGGGGGTACGCGTCGCCCGGGTCGGTCAGTACGTTGACCAGGTACGGCACGCCGGCGTCGAACGCGCGGGTCAGGGCCGGGCCGAGGTCGGCCGCCTTCTCCACCGTCTCGCCGGCACCGCCGAGCGCCTCCACCACCTTGTCGTAGCGCAGGCCCGGCTGGAGGTCGGCGGCCACGTCGTAGCCGTACATGGCCCGCATCGGGTGCTTCTCCAGCCCCCAGATGCCGTTGTTGCCGACCACGATGACCACCGGCAGTTGCTGGCGCGCCAGGGATTCCACGTCCATCAGCGAGAAGCCGGCCGCGCCGTCGCCCATCAGCACGCAGATCTGCCGGTCGGGGTGGCTGACCCGGGCGCCCATCGCGTACCCCATGCCGGTGCCGAGGCAGCCGTACGGGCCGGGGTCGAGCCAGGTGCCGGGCTGCGCCGGCTCCAGGTAGCGGCCGGCGTACGAGACGAAGTCGCCACCGTCACCGATGGTGATGGCGTCGGCGGCGAGAACCTTGCGCAGCTCGCCGTAGACGCGGGCGGGCCGGATCGGGTCGCTGTCGGCGGCCATCTCCTCGGCGTCGCGGGCCTTCGCGGCGTCCTCGGCGACCCGCAGCTGGGCGATCCAGTCCGCGTGGTCGGTCCGGTCGCCGGGATGGTCGGCGAGCGCGGTGAGGATGAGCCGCAGGTCACCGGCGGGGCTGGCGGCGGGCTGCACGTGCCCGGCGCGCTGGCTGGGCGCGTCCACGATGTGCACGACCTGGGCGTCCCCGAAGTCGCCGAAGCCGAGCCGGAAGTCCAGCGGAGTGCCGATGACCACCACCACGTCGGCGTTCTTGAGGCCGACCCGGCGCGCCTTGGCGAAGGCGAGCGGGTGCTCGGGCGGCAGCGCGCCGCGGCCCATGCCGTTGGTGAAGACCGGCACCTGCAAGGCTTCGGCGGCGGCCCGCAGGGCGTCGACGGCGTCCCCGGCGTACACGTCGGAGCCGGCGATGATGACCGGCCGGCTCGCACCCGCGATCAGGCCGGCGGCCCGGGCCACCTCGTCCGGGTCGGCCTCGATCGGCGCGACCGGCGAGACCTGCCGCAGTTCGGCGTCGCCGACCGAGAAGACCGCCTCGAGCGGGAAGTCGAGGAAGACGGGCCCGCGGTGCGGGGTGAGCGCGGCGGTGAGCGCGGCGGTCACCGCCCGCGGGATGTCGTCGGCGCTGAACACCGTCTCGGCGTGCTTGGTGACCGGGGCGACCAGCGGCAGGTGGTCCATCTCCTGGAGGCTGCCCGAGCCCCAGCGGAACTGCGGCGCCCGACCGCCCAGCACCATGACCGGCGAGGCGTTGAAGAAGGCGCTGGTCAGCCCGGAGACGCCGTTGGTGACGCCGGGGCCGGCGGTGAGCACGGCCAGACCGGGCCGGCGCTGGAGCTTCGCCACCGCCTCGGCGGCGAACACGGCGGACTGCTCGTGCCGCACGTCGTAGATGGGGAAGCCCGTCTTGTGCGCGGCGTCGTAGAGCGGGAAGACGTGCCCGCCGGAGAGCGTGAACATCTCCCGTACGCCGTGCGCGCGCAGCGCCGCCAGCGCGAGCTCCCCGCCGTGGCCCTCGACCCGTTCCGTCATCGCCGCTCCCCTCGTCACAGATGCGGTGTCACACGTTACTGGCCGGTAGGAAGAATGTGAACCGCTCTCGGGTCGGCGGCGTGGTGCGCCGCCGACCCGATCCGGTTCAGCGGCCGGTGAAGTCCGGCTTGCGCTTCGCCACGAACGCGGCCATGCCCTCGCGCCGGTCGTCGGTGGCGAACAGCGCCGCGAAGAGCTGACTCTCCCAGGCCAGGCCCGAGTTGAGGTCCATGTCCAGGCCGCCGTCCACAGCCAGCTTGGCCGCCCGCAGGGCCTGCACCGGGCCGGTCAGGTACGGCTGCACCAGGGCCACGGCGGCGTCGTACACCTCGGTGGCCGGGACGACCCGGTCGGCCAGGCCGATCCGCAGCGCCTCCTGGGCGTCCACCATCCGGCCGGACATGATCAGGTCCTTGGCGCGGGCCGGACCGACCAGCCGGGCCAGCCGCTGGGTGCCACCGGCGCCCGGGATGATGCCCAGCTTGATCTCCGGCTGGCCGAGCTTGGCGTCCTCGGCCACCACCCGCCAGTCGCAGGCGAGGGCCAGCTCGCAGCCGCCGCCGAGGGCGTACCCGGTGATCGCCGCGACCACGGGCTTCGGGATCCGCGCGATCGCGCCCAGCGCGCTGGAGAGGTCGGCGGCCCGCTCCGCCATGTCCACGTAGGACATGTCGGCCATCTCCTTGATGTCCGCGCCGGCGGCGAAGACCTTCTCTCCGCCGTACACGATGACCGCGCGCACCTCGGCGTCGGCGGTGGCGGCGGCCGCGGCGGCGCGCAACTCCTCCTGCACCTGGGTGTTGAGCGCGTTCATCGGCGGCCGCTCCAGCCGGATGGTGCCGATGCCGTCCTTGGTTTCCAGCCGAACGAACTCGCTCACGCTGCCCTCACTTCCTCGTCGAAGTCGCGTGCCAACCTTACGACCCGGGTCGTTGGGGTAAGTAGTGTGGTGTGCGCCCCGCCACCGGGAGTCAGGCCATGATCACGTATTACGACGACAAGTCGGTGCAGGTCACCTCCACCGCCGTGCGCGTGGACGGCCGGACGTTCCCGCTCGCGGAGATCAGCATGGTCTGGCACCGCCGGGGCAGCCGCTCGTGGCGGGTACTCGCCGGCCGGGGGGCGATCGGAGCAGCGCTCGCCGGGCCGCTGGTGGCCGCCGTGCTCGGTGTCGGCGTGGCGATCTGGCTGCACCGGTCGGCGGTCGTGACGCTCGCCATCGTGGGCGCCTCGGTGCTGATCGGACTCGGGGTCGGGCCGCTCGCCGACTTCCTCTTCGAGCACCTTGACCGGTCGTACACCCGGGGCAGCCGGCAGTGGGAGATGTGGGTCCGCTGGCGGGGCCGGCCCGTGTGTGTGCTGCGCACGGGCGACGCGCTGCGCTTCGGGCAGATCTACCGGGCGGTGCAGCGGGCGATGGAGAGCGGGCACGTGCCGCGGCGGCGTCAGAACTCGATCGGCACGTCGGGCACCATCGCCAGGCCCCGCAGCAGGCCGTAGAGGTCCTGCTCGCCCCAGAACTCGACGATCCTGCCGCCCGCCAGCCGGTACATCTTGCAGGCGCTCTGCACCGCGGTGGCGCCCGTGGCGTCCCGCCGGTACGTCTGCGTCATGGAGACGACCACCCGGTCCTCGGCCGCGAACAGCTCCAGGATCTCCTGGTCGAGCACGGTCAGCCCGGGCGAGGAGACGGCCTGCTCAGGGTAGCGGCGGCCCTGCACGGCCGTACCCGAGCCGTAGATCCGCACGTCCTCGGCGACCACCGCACGCAGCTCGGCCAGGTCCTTGGTGACGAACGTCCGCAGGTACCGGCGGACGACCTCGACGTTGCGCTCCTGCTCGCTCTCCCCCATGCCCGCCAAGGCTACGCGGCCGAGCGCGGCCCCGGCGTCCGTCGGTGTCGGCCGCCGCAAGGCTCACTCTCCGCGTTCCCGGCCCGAGGCCACGACACTTGCACCGCCCCCTTTGCTCTGCTGCAGCGGAGGCAACAGTTACCGACCGCAACCCCGCCGCACCGCGCGCGAGAGGCGTCGCCCCTGGTCAGGCGCCGTGTTGCGGAGAGGGCAGCAGAGCAAAGGCGGAAAGGTTCCCACCGCTGCCCGGCCGGCCGTCACTGACCGTGTGGGCGGCGGTTCGCCCGGGGGCCGCCTGACGGCATAACACCCTGTTATTGACCAACCGGGGTGTGGGCAGCCGGACACGCCCCTGCTCTCCTGAATGGACAGCGAGATTCATCAATGTTCGGAGGCTGTCATGTGGAGAAGGTTGACCGTCGTGGCCGCGACGGTGCTCACCCTTGTGCTGCCCGCGCCGGCCAGCGGCGCCACCCCGACCGGCGCCGCGAGCCCCGTCGCGACGGCCGCCGACCCGTCCGGCGCGGGCGGTCACGCCGCGGGGTACGTCGACACCACCGTCAGCGCGGCCGGGCGGTCCTTCTCGGCCCGGATCTACTATCCCGCCACGACCGCCGGCAGCGGCCAGCCGGTGGCGACCGGCCGGTTCCCGGCGATCGCCTTCGGCCACGGCTTCCTGCAGGGCGTGTCGAAGTACCACTCGACCATGTCCCACCTGGCGACCTGGGGCTTCATCGTCATCGCGCCCACCTCCCAGGGCGGCTTCTCGCCCGACCACAGCGCCTTCGCCGACGACCTGAACGCGGCGCTCACCTGGGCGGTCGCCCAGGACACCAGCACCGGGTCCCGCTTCGCCGGCCACGTCCGCACCGACAGGCTGGGACTCTCCGGGCACTCGATGGGTGGCGGTGCCAGCATCCTGGCCGCGACCCGCAACCCGCGCGTGACGGCCGTGGCGAACCTGGCCGCCGCCGAGACCAACCCCTCCGCCAAGGCTGCCGCGGCCGCCCTGACGGTGCCGGTACGGCTGATCGCCGGTGACCGGGACACCATCGCCGGCGTCGCCGACCACCAACGGCCGATCTACGCGGCGGCGCCGCCGGCCAAGCAGCTCCGCGTCATCAAGGGCGGCTTCCACTGCGGCTTCATGGACAGCGGCTCGTTCTTCTGCGACAGCGGCGCGATCAGCCGGGCCACCCAGTTGGTGCTCGGCAAGCGGCTGCTCACCGAGTGGTTCCTGCTCTATCTGGCCGGGGACACGACGTACGACGAGGCGGTGTGGGGTGCGCCCGCCCAGACCGATCCGCGGGTCAGCTTCGAGGGCGTGCGCTGAGCCTGGGTCGACGCGCCGCCGGGCGGACGTGACGGGGACCGCCCGTCGCCGCCCGGCGGCGCTGGCCGAGCCGACGCACACTGGTTGACATGGCGATTCCCCTCCCCCGTCCCGGCGACGTCGTCGGGCGCACCCGCTCCGCTCTGGACCAGGCGTTCGGCTCGGCCGCCTCGTTCGCCGCCGTGCCCGCCCGCGCCTTCTCGGTGCTCGACGGGGTGGAGGCACTGCTGCACCGGATCAACGGGGTGGTGGACCGGATCGAAGGCACCCTCGACCGGACCGACCGGGTACTCACCGACGCCGAGACGGCGGTCCGCGAGGTGGCGGTGATCAGCGCCGCCGCCACCACCGCGATCGAGAACGCCACCGAGGTCGCCGCCGCGGCCGCCGCCGTGATCGGCGATGCCGAGCAGGTCGCCGCCGCGGCCGGCGTGGTGGTCGGCGAGGCGGAACAGGTGGCCCGGGCGGCCGGGACCGTGGTCGCCGAGGC
>JBARAE010000175.1:0-10096 GCA_049791715.1 Micromonospora sp. | reverse complement strand
GCGGTGAGCACGGCGACGGCGAACGCCCCGGCGGCTGCCGCCAGGAGCTGGTCCGGGTCGGCCACCGGCCGGTACCGGACCCGCCCTCCGGAGAGGACGAACGCGCCGATCGGACGGCCCTCGTGCGTCACCGGCACCAGGGCGGTGGCCGGCGTACCGGGCAGTTCCAGCACCGGGCCCACCGGCGCGGCGACCACCGCCGGGGCCGGTGGTGCCGGAGCGGGCCGGACCGGTGGCGAACTCACCGGGGCGAGCCCGGTCGGGTTGAGGATGGCGGTCATCGTGCTCCCCTCCTAACGGGAGTCGGATGTGGTGGTGGCGGGGTCGACGGCGGCCCGTCCGGCGGCCAGCCGGGCGATCGGCACCCGGTACGGCGAGCAGGAGACGTAGTCGAGCCCGGCATCGGCGAAGAACGCCACCGAGTCCGGGTCACCGCCGTGCTCGCCGCAGACTCCGATGGTCAGGTCGGGCCGGGCGGCCCGGCCCTCGGCGACGGCCAGCCGGATCAGCCGCCCGACGCCCTTCGTGTCGATGCTCTCGAACGGCGACACCGGGAAGATCCCCCGGTCGAGGTACGTGCTGAAGAACGAGCCCTCGACGTCGTCGCGGGAGAACGCCCAGGCGGTCTGGGTCAGGTCGTTGGTGCCGAAGGAGAAGAAGTGCGCCTCGGCGGCGATCTCCCCGGCGGTCAGCGCCGCCCGGGGCACCTCGATCATCGTCCCGATCGGGATGTCCGGGGCGCCCTCGACGGTGGCCAGCACCTGCTCCGCCTCGTCCCGGACGGCGGCGAGTTCCCGTACGTCGGCGACGAGCGGCACCATGATCTCCGGTCGCGGGTCCCCGCCGGCCCGGATCCGCTGCGTCGCGGCCTCGGCGACCGCGCGGACCTGCATGCCGAAGAGTCCCGGCACCACCAGGCCGAGCCGCACGCCGCGCAGCCCGAGCATCGGGTTGGCCTCGTGCATCCGGCGCACCGCCGCGAGCAGCGTGGCGTCCCGGCCCGGGTCCTCGCCGAGTGCTTCGGCGCGGGCCACCCGGGCGGTCAGCTCGTGCAGCGGGGGCAGGAACTCGTGCAGCGGCGGGTCGAGCAGGCGGATGGTCACCGGCAGCCCGTCCATCGCGGCGAGGATGCCGACGAAGTCCGCCCGCTGCAGCGGCAGCAGCGCGGCCAGGGCTGCGTCCAGCTCGTCCGGGCCGTCCGCGAGGATCAGCCGTTCCACGAGCTCCCGGCGTTCGCCGAGGAACATGTGCTCGGTGCGGCACAGGCCGATCCCGGTGGCGCCGAACCGCCGCGCCCGACGGGCGTCCTCCGGCATGTCGGCGTTGGCCCGTACGCCGAGCGTGCGCACCGCGTCGGCGTGGCCGAGCAGCCGGTGCACCGCCGCGATGAGCGGGTCCGCCTCGGGGGTCAGCTCGCCGGCGAGGTAGCGGGCGACGGGGGAGGGCTGCACCGGCACCTGCCCCGGGTAGATCCGGCCGGTGGTGCCGTCGATCGAGATCAGGTCGCCGGCCCGGACCACCCGGTCGCCGACGGTGCACTCGCCCCGCTCGGGGTCGATCCGCAGCGCCTCGGCGCCGCAGACGCAGGTCCGGCCCATTCCGCGGGCCACCACGGCGGCGTGCGAGGTCTTGCCGCCCCGGGAGGTGAGAACGCCGGCCGCGGCGATCATGCCGGGCAGGTCGTCCGGGTTGGTCTCCCGACGGACCAGGATCACCGGCTCGGTGGCGGCCGCGGCGGCCGCCGAGTCGAAGACCACCCGACCGACGGCGGCACCCGGCGAGGCGCCCACCCCGACCGCCAGCGGCTCGGGTGCGTCGGCCACGTCGAAGGCGGGGAACATCAGCTGGGCGAGCTGCCCGCCGGTGATCCGCTGCAGCGCCTCGTCGAGGGTGATCAGCCCCTCGTCGACCAGCTCGGCGGCGATCACGAACGCCGCCGCGGCGGTGCGCTTGCCGACCCGGGTCTGCAACATCCACAGCTTGCCGCGTTCGATGGTGAACTCGATGTCGCACAGGTCCCGGTAGTGCCGCTCCAGCGTCGCCATGATCTCCCGCAGCCGGCGGAAGCTGACCGGGTCGAGGCGTTCCAGCTCGGGCAGCCCGACGGTGTTGCGGATGCCGGCCACCACGTCCTCGCCCTGGGCGTCGGCCAGGTAGTCGCCGTACACCCCGGGCGCGCCGGTGGCCGGGTCGCGGGTGAACGCCACCCCGGTGCCGGAGTCCGGGCCCAGGTTGCCGAAGACCATCGCCATCACGTTCACCGCGGTGCCCAGGTCGTCCGGGATCCGCTCCTGCCGCCGGTAGATCCGCGCCCGCTCCGAGTTCCACGACTCGAAGACCGAGCGGACGGCCAGGTAGAGCTGCTCGTGCGGGGCCTGCGGGAAGTCGTGTCCGACGTGCCGGGCGAAGACCTTCTTGTACGTCTCCACCAGGTCGCGCAGCTGCGCCGCGCTCGGTCCGGCCGCCCCGGCCGAGGCCCGCAACGCCTCCAACTCCCGCTCGAACTCCTCCACCGGCACCCCGTACACGGTCCGGCCGAACATCTGGATCAACCGCCGGTACGAGTCCCAGGCGAAGCGTTCATCCCCGCTGCGGGCGGCGAGCCCGCCCACGGTGGCGTCGTTGAGACCGATGTCGAGGATCGTCTCCATCATCCCCGGCATCGAGTACCGGCCGCCGGAGCGGACCGCCAGCAGCAGCGGGTCGTGCGGGTCGCCGAGCCGCCGGTCCAGCCGGGCCTCGATCTCCCGCAGGTGCCCGTTCACCTCCTCGAAGAGCCCGGCCGGGGGTTCACCGCCGGCCAGGAACACCCGGCAGGCGTCGGTGCTGATGGTGAAACCGGGCGGGACCGGCAGACCCAGCCGGGTCATCTCGGCCAGGTTCGCGCCCTTGCCGCCCAGCAGGTCGGCCCTGCTCCGGTCACCCTCGATGAAGTCGTAGACGTACTTGGGCATGGTCCCGGCCTCCACTCCGCTACCGCGGGAACGACGTCCCATTCGTTCGTACCAATGCGGGGAACCCGATCGGCAGGGCCGGACGGGACCGTCCCCGGGCCGGAGGTCCCGATCTGTCGGAGGGCCGGCGTATCCTCCGCCGGGTGACCAGTGAGGTGCGGCTCCGCCCGGTGCGCGACGACGACCTGCCGGCCTTCTTCGCCCACGAGCAGGACCCGCAGGCGAACTGGATGGCCGCCTTCGGGCCGGCCGACCCGAGCGACCGGGCCGCGTTCGACGCGCACTGGAAGCGGATCCGGGCCGACCCGCGGATCGTGAACCGCACGATCACCGTCGACGACGAGGTGGTCGGGCACGTGGCCGCCTTCCCGGTGGGCGAGCTCACCGAGGTCAGCTACTGGATCGACCCGCGCCGCTGGGGCCGGGGTCACGCCACGGCCGCGCTCGCCGTCCTGCTGCGCGAGCTGCCGCAGCGCCCGGTGCACGCCCGCGCCGCCAAGGACAACGCCGCATCCCTCGCGGTGCTGCGCAAGTGCGGCTTCGTGGTGGTCGGCGAGGACTCCGGGTACGCCAACGCCCGGGGCGCCGAGGTCGAGGAGTACGTGCTGGAGCTGCCCCGTGAGGCGGTTGACCAGCCCGACCACTAGTCTCCCCGGGGTGAACTGGCTGGAACTCGTCGGCTGGGCCGGCTCCGCGCTGCTGGTCTGGTCGCTCCTGCAGACCCGTATCCTCCGGCTGCGCGCCCTCAACCTGCTCGGCTGCCTGATCCTGATCGGGTACAACGCCGCGGTGCACGTGTGGCCGATGGTCGGGCTGAACGTGGTGCTCGCCGTGATCAACGTCTGGTACCTGCGGACGATGCTGGCCACCCGGCACGACGAGGAGACGTACCAGGTGGTCGAGGTGGGGATGGCCGACGCCTTCCTGGCCCACACCCTGCGGGTGCACGCCGCGGACATCGCAAGGTTCAACCCGGACTTCCGCTTCGACGCCGACGGGCCCCGCTCGGCGTTCCTGGTGGTCCGCGCGGACGAGGTGGTGGGGGTGGTGGTCTCGCATGCCGAGCCCGGCGGGGTGGCCCAGATCGACCTGGACTACGTCACCCAGCGGTTCCGCGACTTCACCCCGGGCGAGTTCGTCTACCGGCGCAGCCGCCTCTTCACCGACCGGGGCTTCCGCCGGGTGGTCAGCCCGCCCGGCATGGTCGCCCCCTACTACCACCGGCTGGGCTTCCGCCGGCAGGGCGACGCGTACGTGTTGGACCTGCCCGCCCCGGCCGCGGCCTAGCTCAGCGGGCCACCCGACCGGGTGGCGGAGGATTCAGCACCTCTCCCGGTGGGCACAGACAGCGCTACGCCGACCGGTCACCCGGCGGTGGCGTGGGCCACGGCGGCCGCGCTGGTCGCGTGAGGGAGAGAACCGGGCGTGCAGAGCTACTGGAGCCAACTGGCCCTGGTCGGAGTCCTGGTGATCCTCAACGCGGCCTTCGCGGGCAGCGAGATGGCGCTGGTCTCGCTTCGCGACAGCCAGCTGCAGCGTCTGGAGCGCACCAGCCGGGCCGGCCGGACCCTGGCCCGGCTGGCCAAGGACCCGAACCGCTTCCTGGCCACCATCCAGATCGGCATCACCCTCGCCGGGTTCCTCGCCTCGGCCGCGGCGGCGGTCTCGCTGGCCAGGCCGCTGGTACCGCTGCTCGGGGTGTTCGGTGAGGCCGCGGACACCGTCGCGATCGTGGCGGTCACCCTGGCTCTGACCTTCGTCACGCTGGTCTTCGGCGAGCTGGCCCCGAAGCGGATCGCCATGCAGTCCGCCGAGCGGTGGGCGCTGCTCGTGGCCCGACCGCTCGACCTGCTGGCCAGTTTCACCCGGCCGGCGGTCTGGGCGCTCGGCGCGACCAGCGACGTGGTGGTACGCCTCTTCGGCCTCAACCCGAAGCACGAACCGGACGAGATCGGCCCGGACGAGCTGCGCGACATCGTCGCCGGCAACCACGGCTTCACCAAGGAACAGCGGACCATCATCGCCGGCGCCGTGGAGATCGCGGACCGGCAGTTGCGCGCGGTGCTCGTACCCCGGTTGCAGGTCTTCACCCTCGACAGCGGGACCACCGCGGAGGCCGCCCGGCTGGTGCTGGCGGCCACCGGCCACTCCCGGGCCCCGGTGGTGCGGCACGGCGGCCTGGACGACGCGGTCGGCGTGATCCACCTGCGGGACCTGGTCGGGGTGCCGGACGACCGGCCGGTCGACGAGATCGCCCGCCCGCCCATGCTGTTGCCCGATTCGCTGCCGGTGGTCGACGCGCTGCGCCAGTTCAAGGCGGAACGGCAGCACATCGCCCTGGTGGTGGACGAGCGCGGCGCGGTCGACGGCATCGTCACCCTGGAGGACATCCTCGAGGAGATCGTCGGCGAGATCTACGACGAGACCGACCGGGACCTCAGCTCGGTGCGCACCGAGGACGACGGCACGCTCGTGCTGCCCGGCACCTTCCCGGTGCACGACCTCACGGATCTCGGCGTGGAGCTGCCCGGCCGGCCGAGCGGCGACTACACCACCATCGCGGGGCTGGTGCTGACCTGCCTGGGGCACATCCCGATGGTGGCGGGGGAGAGTGTGACGGTGGACGGCTGGCACCTGGCGGTGGCCGGCGTCGATCACCACGCCATCACCGAGGTCCGGGTACGTCGCGACGCGGCGGCGAACCACGACCACGATGAGGACGTCGCGGCTCCGGTGCTGGACGAGGCCCGCGGCTGACCGTCACCGATCGCCGTCCGGCGGGCCGAACGGGAAGCCGGGCACCGGCGGCAGCAGCCGTACCTGGTCGGCCGGGAGCTGCCGGGTGCTCCGTCCGAGGATCCGCGCGACGGCCCGGAGCAGCCACGGCCCGGCGGGGTGCAGCTCCGATCCGATCAGCCGGCCGGTGACCCGGGTCCACCAGTGTTCGGCGATGATCACGTCGGTCAGCCGCAGCCGGTCGGGCGGGAAGCCGCCGCGGACCACCAGGTCCACCACCCGCCCGAGTCGCCGCCCGTGCAGGTCGTACGCCCTCCGCCCGAGCAGCTCACCCGCTCGCACGGTGCGCTCCGGGGATCCGGTCGATCACGTTGCGCCGCAGCCAGTTCTCCACCGGCGACGGCGGCAGGTCGGCGCTGCGGCAGCGCAGGCGTACCGCGCTGTCCACCCGCTCGACCAGCGGGAACGGGACCCGCACCGGCCGCACCGGCGGGTTCTCGACGAACCGGTTGGCGAGGGCGACGAGGAACCGTCCGGCCAGGCCCCCGACCCGCTGCCCGAGCGCCCCCTGCCCGGTGAGTAGGTGGTCCACGTAGGGGTAGCCCTCGTCGTCGAACGCGAAGACGAGGTCGTCGACCTTGCCGACCAGCCGCCCGTCCCGGTCGACGATCTGCCGGTCGAGCAGCTGACTGCTGAGCTGAACCCTCACTGTCCCATCCTCGTGACGACCGCCAACGGAATAGCCGCCACCGAGGCGGCGATGATGAGCAACAGGAACAGCGCGCCGAGCAGGTTGGTGAGCCGGCCGTTCACCCGGTCACCCAGATACGTCCGGTCGTTCGCCACCACCAGGATCGGCAGGTACGTCAGCGGCAGCGCCACCGCGCTGATGATCAGCATGTACTCGGTGAGCCGGATCGGGTCGATCGTGGTCAGCAGGATCAGCACCCCGAACAGCACGCTGAGCAGCAGCACGCTGTGGAATCGGGCCGCCTCCCGGGGGCTGACCCGTTTGCCCCACTGCCAGCCGAAGTACTGCGCCGCCGCGTACGCCGCCGACAGCCCGGTCTCCAGGGCGGCGCCGAAGGTCACCGCGAAGAACGCGAGCACCGCCACCACCAGTCCGACCCCGCCGAACGCGAGCACCACCGGATGGGCCACCTGGTCGAGGGTGCTCAGCCGGGTTCCGCTCGGGTGGTAGACCACCGCCGCGGTGGCGATGAGCGACAGCGCGAGGAACCCGCCGACCGGAAAGCCGATCAACACGTTGGACCGCGCGTCGGCCAGGTCCGCGGCGCTCCAGTTCTCCTCCACCCCGCCCGAGGAGAAGAAGAAGACCTCGTACGGGCTGACGGTGGAGGCGAAGAGCGCCACCGCCACGAACCAGTAGGCACCCCAACCCTGCCCGGCGGTGGTGAGGTGCACCGTCCCTCGCCCCAGCTCGGCCCAGTCGGTGGGCAGCGCGACCAGCGCCACCGCGAACACCAGGAGCGCCAGCCCGGCCAGCCCGAAGACCCGCTCCATCAGCTCGAAGCGCATCCGCCACAGCACCAGCCAGACGGCGAGCGCGGCGACGGGCACCCAGAGCAGGTAGCTCACCCCGGACGCCAGTTGCAGCGCCAGCGCCACCCCGCCGAGCTCCGCGGCCAGGGTGATCACCGTGACGAGGTAGGAGGCCACGAGGTTGAGCAGTGCCACCCGCGGTCCCAACCGCTCGCGGACCAGGTCGAAGACCGCCCGGCCGCTCACCGCCGCGATCCGGCCGGCCATCTCCGCGTACGCGCAGATGCCGAGCACCCCGACGAGCAGCACCCAGGCGTGCGCCATCCCGAAGCGGGCGCCGGCCTGGCTCGCCGCCACCAGGTCGCCGATGTCGACGAAGCCGCCGATGGCGGAGAGGACGCCCAGGGTCGCGGCGAGAAGCTTCCTCACGTCGGACGCGGATCGGGCGGTCTCATCGACGCGACGATATCGGCGTGACGCTGCCCATTTCGGGTGAATGACTCAGCGGGCCGCTGCTGCGCCCGCCGTTGATGAGCGGTGCGCGGGTCAGGCGGCGGTGAGGTTCTGCAGCCGGACCTGGCCTCGCGACACGAGCCGGCCGTCCGCGTCGGTGATCTCCACCTGCCAGAGCTGCTGGCTGCGGCCCCGGTGCACCGGCGTGCCGACCGCGGTGAGCTCGCCGTCGCGGACCGCCCGCAGGAAGTCGGTCTGGTTGGACACGCCGACCACCTGACCCTTGTCGCCCAGCCAGAGCGAGCCGCCCACGCTCGCCGCGGTCTCGACCACCGAGCAGTACACCCCACCGTGCTGAATCCCGAACGGCTGGTGCAGCTCCGGGCGTACCTGCCAGCGGATGACCACCCGGTCCCCGCTGACCTCGTCGAACTTCAGGCCCAGCAGGGCGACCAAGCCCCCGGTCAGGTCCGGCATCTCCACGGCAGCCTCTCCTCGCCTCGTGCGGAGTCGCCAGCCTAGTCCGCCCCTCGTCGACAAACCCGGTACGGCCCGGGGTCCGTCATGGGGGAGAATCGGTGACCGTGACCGACAGTAACCTCCCGCACGGGCGGGACTCCCTGACCGAAGACCTGCGGTGGCGAGGCCTGATCCAGGACTCGACCGGCCTCGACGAGCTGCGCGAACTGCTCGACGGCGGGGCGGCCACCTTCTATGTGGGCTTCGATCCGACTGCTCCCAGCCTGCATGTCGGCCACCTCATGCAGGTCGTCACGGCCCGCCGGCTCCAGCTCGCCGGGCACCGGCCGCTGCTGCTGGTGGGTGGTGCCACCGGCCAGATCGGTGACCCGAAGGAGAGCGCGGAGCGGACCCTCAACCCACCCGAGGTGGTCGCCGGCTGGGTCCAGCGGATCCACGACCAGCTCGCGCCGTTCGTCTCGTACACCGGGGAGAACGCCGCCCGGCTGGTCAACAACCTGGACTGGACCGGCGAGATGTCGGTGGTCGAGTTCCTCCGCGACGTGGGCAAGCACTTCCCGGTGAACAAGATGCTGGCCCGAGAGGTGGTCAAGGCCCGGCTGGAGAGCGGCATCAGCTTCACCGAGTTCAGCTACCAGCTCCTGCAGGCCAACGACTTCTTCGAGCTGCACCGGCGCTACGGCTGCCAGCTCCAGTACGGCGGCTCCGACCAGTGGGGCAACATCACCGCCGGCGTGGACTACGTTCGCCGTCGCGGTGGAGGGCCGGTGGAGGCTTTCGTGACGCCGCTGGTAACCAAGGCCGACGGCACCAAGTTCGGCAAGACCGAGGGCGGTTCCATCTGGCTCGACCCGGAGATGACCAGCCCGTACGCCTTCTACCAGTTCTGGGTCAACGCCGACGACCGCGACGTGATGCGCTACCTGCGCTACTTCAGCTTCCGCTCCCGGGAGGAGCTGGAGGAGCTGGAGAAGGCCACAGCGGAACGCCCGCAGGCCCGGCTCGCTCAGCGGGCCCTGGCCGAGGAGCTGACCACGCTGGTACACGGCGAGCGGGAGATGGCCCAGGTGGTGGCCGCCAGTCAGGCACTTTTCGGTAGGGGAGAGCTGAGTGAGCTCTCCCCGGCGACCCTGCGGGCCGCGCTCACCGAGGCGGGCCTGGTGCACCTGCCGGAGCTGCCGGACGTCCCGACCCTGTTCAAGGAGTCGGGGCTGGTGCCGAGCCTCAAGGAGGCCCGGCGGGTGATCGCCGAGGGCGGCGCCTACATCAACAACGTCCGGGTCGCCGACGTCGACCACGTCGTCTCGCCGGCGGACCTGCTGCACGAGCGGTACCTGGTGCTGCGTCGCGGCAAGCGCTCCTTTGCGGGGGTTGAGCTGCAGAAATAGCCGTACGTCGACAGTGTGACGGGGGACGCGCCCGGCGGATTTGACGATCACTCCGCTGGGCGCGTAACTTTTTCTCTGCCAGCGCGGAACGGACGAAACAGGGCGAAGTTCCTGGAGGCCGGAGCGCAGGAATGATCCCCAGGATCGGATGGTTGTCTACCATCGGACCTTGGACCGGGCGGTGCCCCGGATCCGCCGCAGGGCGGATTTGGTGAGGCGAGACCGACCGGGTAGGGTTATCGGCTGGCAGGGAAACGGACGAGCAAGCGGGAAACCGCAAGCGGCCGTCCTGCCGAAATCCACGAGGCGCCCGGCGCGAGCCGGTCGAATTGTGGTGCCCGGCAAAAGGGTTGAAGCATTTCAAACCGCGAAACATCGGTTTGACACGGCGGAAACAACCGGGTAACGTAGTAAAAGTGCCCGGCGCGAGAGCGGCGGGTGCGGGACGAGCGAGATGCCCCGGATGGGGGTCCTACGGTGTAGGGCTTTCCGGATGGTGTGTGGTTGTTCTTTGAGAACTCAACAGGGTGCTTGATAAGCCAGTGCCAAATTGATTTATACCCCGGACTGGCAGGCTTTTGT
>JBARAE010000174.1:0-20500 GCA_049791715.1 Micromonospora sp. | reverse complement strand
GTTGACCGCGCTCGTGACCGCCTTCACCGAGGCGGTCACGATGTTGGGGTCCATCCCGACACCCCAGACCGTCCGGCCGTCGACCTCGCACTCGACGTACGCGGCGGCCTGCGCGTCCCCACCGGAGGAGAGGGCGTGCTCGTGGTAGTCGAGGACCCGTACCGCCACGCCGACGGACTGCAGCGCGTTGACGTACGCGTCGATCGGGCCGTTGCCGACCGCGGCGAGCGGCCGGCGCTCACCGTCGAAGCCGACCTCGGCCTCGATCTCGACCTTGCCGTCGGCGGTGCCGATGGCGTAGCCGGCCAGGGTGACCGCCCGGTCGACCTGGTGGTCGACCAGGTAGTTGCGGGCGAAGATGTCCCACATGGTGCCCGGCTCGACCTCGCCACCGTCGTGGTCGGTGACCTGCTGGACCACGCCGGAGAACTCGATCTGGAGGCGGCGCGGCAGGTCGAGCTGGTGCTCGGACTTCATGATGTACGCGACGCCGCCCTTGCCGGACTGCGAGTTGACCCGGATGACCGCCTCGTAGGTGCGGCCCAGGTCCTTCGGGTCGATGGGCAGGTAGGGGACGGCCCAGGTGAACTGGTCGACCGGCACCCCGGCGGCCGCGGCGTCCTTCGTCAGGGCGTCGAAGCCCTTCTTGATCGCGTCCTGGTGGGAGCCGGAGAAGGCGGTGTAGACCAGGTCGCCCGCGTACGGGTGGCGCTCGTGCACCGGCAGCTGGTTGCAGTACTCGACGGCCCGCTTCACCTCGTCGATGTTCGAGAAGTCGATCATCGGGTCGATGCCCTGGGAGAAGAGGTTCAGGCCCAGCGTCACCAGGTCGACGTTGCCGGTCCGCTCGCCGTTGCCGAAGAGGCAGCCCTCGATCCGGTCGGCGCCGGCCAGCAGGCCCAGCTCGGCGGCGGCCACGCCGGTGCCCCGGTCGTTGTGCGGGTGCAGGCTCAGCACCAGGCTGTCCCGCCGGGGCAGGTGCCGGTGCATCCACTCGATCGAGTCGGCGTACACGTTCGGCATGGCCATCTCGACGGTGGCCGGCAGGTTGACGATCAGCTTGCGGTCCGGCGTCGGGTCGATCACCTCGATGACCTTGGCGCAGACCTCCAGCGCGTACTCCAGCTCGGTGCCGGTGTACGACTCCGGCGAGTACTCGTAGTGGATGTCGGTGTCCGGGGTGTGGATCTCCGCGTACTTCTGGCAGAGCCGGGCGCCCTGGGTGGCGATGTCGGCGATGCCGTCCCGGTCCAGGCCGAAGACCACCCGGCGCTGCAGCGTCGAGGTGGAGTTGTAGAAGTGCACGATGGCCCGGTGGGCGCCGCGCAGCGACTCGAAGGTCCGCTCGATCAGGTGCTCCCGGCACTGGGTCAGCACCTGGATGGTGACGTCCTCCGGGATCAGGTCCTGCTCGATCAGCTGCCGGACGAAGTCGTAGTCGGTTTGGCTGGCCGACGGGAAGCCGACCTCGATCTCCTTGTAGCCCATCTGCACGAGCAGCTGGAACATCCGGCGCTTGCGCTCCGGGGACATCGGGTCGATCAGCGCCTGGTTGCCGTCGCGGAGGTCGACCGCGCACCAGCGGGGCGCCGCCTCGACCTGGCGGGTCGGCCAGGCGCGGTCCGGCAGGTCGATCCGGAACTGCTGGTGGTACGGCAGGTAGCGGTGGACCGGCATCCGGCTGGGGCGCTGCCGGGCGAATGGATCGGTCTCAACGTCGATGGCAGATTGAGCCATTGCGGAGTGCTCCCATGAACATGTGGCGTCAGCAATCGGAAGGTGTCGGCTGAGGTGCCGGGCGACGGTGCCGGGCGATGCCGAGGAAAAGTTCGGATGTGCTGGACGGCGCGGTTCAACTCCGCGACGAGGTGCCGGCCGTCAGGCCTCGTCGCGGCAGCGAAGGAGAAGCGCCTGCCACATGACAGGGTGACACTACGTGATCACAGCGGCCTGTGGTAGCTGGGTCCGGGATGTGAGATGCAGATCCCAGCGCGTCAGCTCGGGACCGCGACCGGCTCGGCGGTCTCCGCCGTCTCGCCGAGGCGGGGCCGGCGAGCCGCCCACCCGACCACCGGCACCGCCGCGATGGCGGCGATCGCGAAGAGCGCGACCAGCGGGAACCAGCCCCAGCCGCCGGTGGTGACCCCAAGCGCGGTCAGCCCGGCGGGACCGACGAGGTACTGGAGCTGGCCGCCGAGCCGGAACGCCCCGACGTACGCGCCGCGGTGAGCGGCCGGCGGCAGGGCGCTGGTGATCCCCCAGGCGCCCGCCGACTGGACCAGCTCGGCGAGGGTGAGCACCACCGCGGCGCCGACCAGCACCGCCACGGTCGCCAGCCCGTCGGTCACCGCGGACAGCGGCAGGATCAGGCAGAACAAGGCGATCAGGAGCCCACCGGTGCGCAGGGCACGCCCCGCCCCGGCCACCGTGTCGGCGCCCCGGCTGGCGCGTACCTGGAGCAGCACGGCGAGGATCGTGTTGAGGAGCACCAGGGCCGCGATCAGGGTGCGCGGCGCGTCGGTGTGGCTGAGCACCCAGAGCGGCAGCACCACCAGGTAGAGCGTGCCGTGCGAGCTGAGCATCCCGGACAGCAGCGACACCGCCATGAACGGCCGGTCCCGGAGCACGGCCAGCCGGCTGGTCTTCTCGGCCGGCCGGGTCGCCGTCGCGATCCCGGGCAGCCGGCGGACGAAGACCGCCGTGACCAGCAGCATCGCCGCGTTGAACCAGACCATCCCCCGGTACGCGGCCATCGTGTCCACGGCCAGCACCACGCCGCTGATCACCGCGCCGAGCCCGAAGCCGACGTTCAGCGCCGACCGCTGGTACGCCAGCGCGGTCACCCGCTGCTCGGGCGGCAGCACGTTGATCGAGTAGACCTGCCGGGCCACCCCGGTGGTCGCGTCCACCACGCCCAGGGCGACCACCACGGCCAGGAAGCCGGCGAAGTCACCCACGAACGGGTACGCCGCGAAGAGCGCCGCCTCGGCGAGCAGCCCGACCAGCCACACCCCCTGGGCGCCGTAGCGGTCGGTGAGCGCGCCGAGTGGGACCGTGCCGAGCAGGGACACCCCGGCGGCCAGCGACAGCCCGAGGCCGACCTGGGTGGGGCTCAGGCCGAGCGCCCGGGTGAAGAAGACCGCGCTACCGGCCTCGAACAGGCCGTGGCCGATGGCGTACACCATGGACTGCACAGCCAGGGCGCGGGTCAGGCCGGCCGGTGGCACGACGTGGCGGACGGCGGTGCGGATGGTGTTCTTGGCGCCCATGGCCGGTGAGCAAAGCGTGCCCCCCACCGCCCGGTCGAGCGATTTAGGCTGAGCCGAATCCACGGGGGTGTGCGTGTCGGAATTGCGCTTCGAGCCGGCCGATGTCGCGGGCGTACGGTTCACCATTTCGCCGGTGTGGGAGACGGTCTCCAGCCTGTGGGTGCTCGACAACCCGGTCCGGCACGCCGTGCACCTGTCCTGGATCGACCGCGCGCGGGTGACCGTCCGCCGCCCCGAGGTGGCCGTCCGGGTCCGCCCGCTGCGGGAGCTGGCCCGTCCCCGCCGCTGGCTGCCCGACTTCCTCACCCCGGCTGCGTCCCGTGCGGACGTGACCCTGGACGAGCAGCTCGACCAGATCGCGGCGACCCCGCCCGACGTCGTGGTGCGGGACCTGTTGTCGACTACCCCGAGCGGACCGCTGTCCCCGTTCGGGCAGGCCCTGATGGTCGATCCCCGAGGGCTGCTGCCGCAGCTCGTCGACGCCGTGCGCGTCTGGCACGACGAGGCGATCGCCCCGGACTGGGCGCGGATGCGAGCGTTGCTGGAGGCCGACATCGCCCACCGCGCCGCTCAGCTCACCGAGGGCGGCACCGGCCAGCTCTTCGACCAGTTGCACCCGAGCCTGCACTGGCTCGGCGACCGGGTGGTCAGCGACGACCCGTTCGAGCGGGACTTCGACCTGGGCGGGCGCGGGCTGGCGCTCAACCCGGGTGTCTTCACCGACCGGCGGGTGCTGTGGAACCTGCTGGAGGAATCGCCGCCCGCCGGCACGTACCCGGTCCGGGCGGTCGGCACGCTCTGGGAGACGTCCCCCACGCCCCGGGGGGATCCGCTGGTTCGGGTGGTCGGGTCCGGCCGGGCCGCGCTGCTGCACCTGCTCGACTCACCGGCCACCACCACCGACCTGGCCTGGCGCACCGGCCTGTCCTGCGGGAGCGTCTCCCAGCACCTGGCGGCACTGCACGCCGCCGGCCTGGTTGTCCGCACCCGGCGCAGCCGCCACGTCTTCTACCGCAACACGGACGCTGCCATGGTGCTTCTCCGCGCCGCCCGGGGGGAGTAACCCGATCGCGCGGTCAGGGCAGCAGGAGGGCGGCGAGCGGGTGCCGCCGGCGCAGTGCGCTCTCCCGCTGCCGCAGCTCCTCGGGCAGCACAGACGGGTCGCCGAGCCGCCCGACCGCCGCTACCACCAGCGGTCGGATCGCGAGTGGCAGGTCGAGGTCGGCGGAGAGCCCCGCGCGGTCGAAGCGGGTGAGCTGGTGTACGTGCAGGCCGAGCGCGGTGGCCTGCACGGTCAGGTGCCCCATCGCCTGACCCAGGTCGTACGCGCCCCGCTCGGTGTCGCCGCCGGTGTGGGCACCCAGCACCAGGGCCGAGGCGTGCCGGGCCCAGCGCTGGTCACCGGCCGGCAGGTTGACCAGGAGCCGCTTCCAGGTCTCGTCCTCGCGGTGCCCGAGGGCGAACCGCCACGGCTGCGCGTTCTCCGTCGACGGTGCCCACCGGGCGGCCTCCAGCAGGGAGGACGCCTCCGCGCCGGTCAGCTCGGCGGCCGGGTCGAAGGCTCGGGGGCTCCAGCGGAAGGCGAGCAGCGGGGTGAGGTCGGCCATGCGAAGAGCGTCCCGTATGCGCCTTTCGCCCTCATCGGCGGCCTAGGGGAATGTGGCAAAGAGCACCCGTAACGTGACGGTGGGTCACAGCGTTGGGAGGCTTGCACTGTCCGATGGGGAGGGTGCGGCCCGGCCGAACGGCTCCCCCTCCACGACCGGGCCCGCCAGCGGCACGGTGGCCGGTGCCGGGCCGGGCGGCCCGGCCAGCTTCAGCGTGCCGAGCGCGGCCCGCACCAGGGTCGGGGTGCCGTCCTGCTCGTAGCAGTAGATGCCCACCTCCAGCGGGGCGTTCAGCGAGGCGGAGGTCGACTCCACCGAGTAGCACTCGCCGCTGACCCCGGCCGGCGGCGTGGCGGGCGAGACGGCCAGCGGGGCCCGCTGGTCGGTGAGCACCTCCAACCAGTCGGTGAACGGGTGCTCAACGCGGGGGTCGAGCCGGCGGGGCACCGTGTCGTCGGGGTCGCCGAGGCGTACGCAGGCGGGCGGCTCGGGCCGGCCGGCCGACGGCAGGGCGCACTGGAAGAGCCCGTCGGCAGTGGCGGCGAGCGAGACGTCGACAGTGCCGCCCAGCCCCCACGCGGGCACGTCGACCCGCCAGGTGCCGTCGTTCGCGCTGGTCACCACGATCGTGCGGTCCGGGCCGTCCCCGGTGCTCAGGGTGTACTGCGCGGTCAGGTGGCGGTCCAGCGCGGCGGCCGCCAGGGCGGCCAGCTCGTCGCGGGCCGCGTCCGCCCCGGCCGGCACCGGATCGGCGGTGACGGTGGGCGGGGTGGGCGTCGGCCGGTCGGCCGTGCAGGCGGCGAGGAGGGCCGGCAGGGCGATCGCCAGGGCGCCGGTCAGCCGCCGGGCCGTACGGAGGTGAGCGTGCACCGGGACATTCTCCGGTGCGGGGAGGCGTCCCGGGGGCCCGGTGGGCCCCTGCCGTTCCGGCGTGTCGGGTTGGCCGCCGGAGACGGGCCGGCCCTGGTGAGCCCGCCCACGCCGGGGCCGGATGGTGGGATCACCCGACCCGGCGACGAACGCCGCCCGATAGGCTGAGAAGGTCTGACACGCGCCGCCGGACGGGATCCCGGCGGCGTCGGCACGCTCAGGGTCGCTGGGAGGGAGTGCACCGTCGTGGCACTCGTGGTGCAGAAGTACGGCGGGTCCTCCGTCGCCAATGCCGAGCGGATCAAGCGGGTGGCGGAGCGCATCGTGGCCGCTCGCAAGGCCGGCGACGACGTGGTCGTGGTGGTCTCCGCCATGGGCGACACCACCGATGAGCTGCTCGACCTGGCCAACCAGGTCAGCCCGTTGCCGCCCGGCCGCGAGCTGGACATGCTGCTCACCGCCGGCGAGCGGATCTCCATGGCGCTGCTCGCCATGGCCATCCACAACCTCGGGTACGAGGCCCGCTCGTTCACCGGCTCGCAGGCCGGCGTGATCACCACCTCGGTGCACGGCCGGGCGCGGATCATCGACGTGACGCCGGGCCGCCTCAAGGGCGCGCTGGACGAGGGCGCGGTGGTCATCGTCGCCGGCTTCCAGGGCGTCTCCCAGGACACCAAGGACGTCACCACGCTGGGCCGGGGTGGGTCGGACACCACCGCCGTGGCGCTCGCCGCCGCGCTGGAGGCGGACGTCTGCGAGATCTACACCGACGTCGACGGCATCTTCAGCGCCGACCCGCGGATCGTGCCGAACGCCCGGCACATCAAGCACATCACCTACGAGGAGATGCTGGAACTGGCCGCCTGCGGTGCCAAGGTGCTGCACCTGCGCAGCGTGGAGTACGCCCGGCGCGCGGGGTTGCCGATCCACGTCCGTTCGTCATACTCGACCAACACCGGCACGATGGTCACCGGATCGATGGAGGACCTTCCTGTGGAACAGGCACTGATCACCGGGGTCGCCCACGACCGCAGCGAAGCGAAGATCACCATCGTCGGGGTGCCCGACGAGCCGGGTGCCGCCGCCCGGATCTTCGACACCGTGGCCGGTGCCGAGATCAACATCGACATGATCGTGCAGAACGTCTCCACCGAGGGCACCGGCCGGACGGACATCTCGTTCACGCTGCCCAAGACCGATGGCCCGACCGCGATGGCCGCGCTCAGCAAGATCCAGGACGTGGTCAAGTTCAAGGGCCTCCTCTACGACGACCACGTCGGCAAGGTGTCGCTGATCGGTGCCGGGATGCGCTCACACCCCGGTGTGGCGGCCGGCTTCTTCGCCGCCCTCGGCGCGGCCGGGGTGAACATCGAGATGATCTCCACGTCGGAGATCCGGGTCTCGGTGGTCTGCCGCGACACCGACCTCGACAAGGCCGTCCGGGCCATCCACGACGCCTTCGACCTGGGTGGCGAGACCGAGGCCGTGGTCTACGCGGGCACCGGGCGGTAGCTCATGTCGTCGCTGCCCACCCTTGCCGTGGTCGGGGCGACCGGTGCCGTCGGCACGGTGATGTGCCAGATCCTGTCCTCTCGGCGCAACGTCTGGGGGGAGATCCGACTGCTGGCCTCCGAGCGTTCGGTGGGGCGGCAGGTGCAGTGCCGGGGCGAGTTGCTGACCGTCCAGGCGCTCACGCCCGAGGCGTTCGACGGTGTCGACGTGGCCATGTTCGACGTGCCGGACGACGTCTCGGCCGAGTGGGCGCCGATCGCGGTGAGCCGCGGCGCGGTGGCGGTGGACAACTCCGGCGCCTTCCGGATGGATCGGGACGTGCCGCTGGTCGTTCCCGAGATCAACCCGGAGCAGGTACGCAACCGGCCCAAGGGCATCATCGCCAACGCCAACTGCACCACTCTCGCGATGATCGTCGCGGTCGCCCCGCTGCACCGCGAGTACGGCCTGCGCGAGCTGGTCCTCGCCTCGTACCAGGCGGCCTCGGGGTCCGGACAGGCCGGCGTGGACACGCTGCACGCCCAACTCGGCAAGATCGCCGGGGACCGGGTGCTCGGGGCCCGACCCGGCGACGTCCGGCAGGCGGTCGGTGACGAGCTGGGGCCGTTCCCGGCTCCGCTGGCGCTCAACGTGGTGCCCTGGGCCGGCTCGCTCGCGGACGGTGGCTGGTCGTCCGAGGAGATGAAGATGCGCAACGAGTCGCGCAAGATTCTCGGGCTGCCCGACCTCAAGGTGTCGGCCACCTGCGTCCGGGTGCCGGTGGTGACCGGCCATTCGGTGGCGGTGCACGCGGTCTTCGCCACCGAGGTGGACGCCGAGGGGGCTCGCGAGGCGCTGCGCAACGCGCCGGGCGTGATCCTGGTCGACGACCCGGCCGCGGGCGAGTTCCCGATGCCGATCGACGCGGTCGGCACCGATCCGTCGTGGGTCGGCCGGATCCGCCGCGCGGTCGACGACCCGCGCGCCCTAGACCTCTTCGTCACCGGCGACAACCTCCGCAAGGGCGCCGCCCTCAACACCGCCCAGATCGCCGAACTCCTCGCCCGCGAGTTCACCCGCCCCTGACCGCCGTCTGCGCGCGATCTTGCAGTTTCGGTCGCACCAAACTGGCCCGAAAGGGGCAAAGAGGTGGCCCAAAGTGCAAGATCGCGGGGAGCGGGGAGCGGGGAGCGGGGAGCGGGGAGCGGCGGGAGCGGGGAGTGGGTTAGGCGGCGGCTAGGCGGACGCCGTCGCGGCCGTGGCGCTTGACGGCGTAGAGGGCCTGGTCGGCGCGGCGCAGGGTCAGCTCGGGGGACTCGCCGGGCTGGGGGAGAGCCACGCCGACGCTGATCGTGCGGCCGGTACGGCGGGCCGCCTCGGTCAGCCGCTCGGCGATCCGGACGGCCTCCTGCGGGCGGCTCACCTCGATCACCGCGACGAACTCGTCGCCGCCGATCCGGTACAGCTCGTCGCCGTGCCGCAGCGCCGACTCCAGGGCCCGGGCCAGCCCGACCAGCAGTCGGTCGCCGGCCTGGTGGCCGTACGTGTCGTTGACGTCCTTGAAGCCGTCCACGTCGATCGCCAGCAGGGCGGTACGTCCCGGCGTGGCGGACGCGATCCGCTGACCGAAGGGCCCGGTGTGCCGGAGCCCGGTCAGCGGGTCGGAGCTGGCCTGCTCGCGCAGCCGAGCCAGGGTGCGCAGCCGATCGAGGCAGGTCCACGCCTGCCCGGCCAGTAGTTCCATGAGGTTGACCGTGGTCGGGTCGGGCCGGAGCAGCCGCTCGTCGGCGACCAGCAGCACACCGCCGGTGTCCGGCGGGCCGACCGGCACCGCCACCAGGGTGCGCGCCCCGGCCCGGGCGAGCGGCAGGTAGTCGTCCGTCGGCAGGTGCCCCGCCTCGCCGAGCGTGTACGCCGAGCCGTGCCGGTGCGCCCGGGCGATCAGCCGGCCGAACGCGGCGGGGCCGGCCTCGGTCAGCTCGGCGCGGATCCGGGACTCCAGCTCGCCGGGAGCGCCGGTCGGCGCGCCCAGCCGAGGCCCCTGCCGGCCGGAGAGGAGCAGCACGGCGGCGGAGAGGGCCGAGACATCCCGGGCGGCGGTGATCGCGGCGGCCATCAGGTCCCAGTCGGTGGGGGCCGAGGTCATCGCGGCGGCGTGCCGGAGCAGCTTCTCGCTGCGGCTCTCGGCCGGGGGGCCACCGAGCGCCACGATCCGGGCACCCAGCCGGGTGGCCAGCCGTTCCGCGGTCTCCCGCCACGGGGCCAGCTCGACCGGATCGCTCCACTGCAGGTCGAGCACGCCGATCGGCCGGCCCGCCGGGTCCTGGACGGGTACGCAGACTTCGGCGGTCACGTCGGGGCGTACCGGGAGGTAGTCGGGGTCGGCGCCCACGTCGGGGACGGTGGCCGGTTCACCGGAGTCGTACACCCGGCCGACGATGCCGGTCTTGGGCGGCACCGTGGAGAAGACCTGCCACGCTCCGGTGGCCGCGACGCAGCGGAGCCGGTCGTGGACCTGGAGCAGGATCGAGATGGTGGCCGGGGTGTACCGGGCGAGCGAGGCGATCGTCCACTGGCACGCCTCGAGAACGGTCGACGCCATCGGGAGGCGGACCGTGACGTCTCGGATGACTCGCTCGTGATCCACGTCGTTCCTGGTGGGAGGCCCGGGCCGGCACGCCGGGTGGCGCGATCAAGGGTACTCAGCGGGGGACCCGACGACCTTCGTACACATGTGCTATCCACAGGCTGTGGACGAGGCCCGTGGGCGCACGGGCCGCGCGGCGGTGGTGATCGGCGATAGCGTGGAGGTCCCGGGCCCGAGGAGGCGTCGATGCTCATCGCCCAGCTCAGCGACTCGCACGTCACCACCGGTCCGCTCGCCGCCGAGCAGGCCAGCGGGCTGCACCGCGCGCTCGGTCGGGTCCTGGCGCTGCGGCCCCGGCCGGACTGCGTGGTCATCACGGGCGACCTGGTCAGCAACGGCCGCCCGGACGAGTACGTGGCGCTGCGCGAGATCATCGGCCGTTTCCCGCTGCCGGTGCACCTCGCCACCGGTAACCACGACGACCGGGAGTCGCTGCTGGACACCTTCGGCGGCACGCCGTACCTGGGCGGCGGCTTCTCCGCCTACTACCACGTCGACCACGCGGACGGGACGGTCGTGGTGCTGGACTCGCTCGCCCCCGGTGACAACGGCGGGCGGCTCGGCCAGGAGCAGCTCGCCTGGCTCGACGGTGTCCTGGCCGGCCGGCCCGAGGTGCCCGCCGTCGTGTGCCTGCACCATCCGCCCGTCGCGGTCGGCATTCCCGCCGCCGACGCCATCCGGCTCGCCGACGGGGACGCGCTGGCCGAGGTGATCGGCCGCCACCCCCATGTCGTACGCGTCACCGCCGGCCACCTGCACCGCCCGGTGACCACCGCGTTCGCCGGTACGGTGCTCACCACGGCGCCGAGCACCTGGGTGCAGTCGACGCTGACCATGAGCGACGACGAGCAGATCGGGCTGGTCGCCGAGCCGACCGCCTTCCTGCTGCACCGGGTCACCGCCGACGGCTGCGTCACCCACACCGTGCAGGCGAGCCACGCCGCCGGCCAGACCTGCTGGTTCTGACCCGGGTGGACCACCTCTGGTACGTCGCCTACGGGTCGAACCTGCACGCGGCGCGTCTCGGCTGGTACCTCACCGGCGGGCGCCCACCGGGTGGCCGGCGGACGTACCCCGGTTGCCGGGACTGCCGACCGCCGCGCCGGACGGTCCCGGCGCTGATCCCCGGCGGCATCTACTTCGCCGGCGAGTCCCGGGCCTGGACCGGCGGGATGGCCTTCTACGACCCGGACCTGCCCGGGATGGCAGCCGCCCGGGGATACCTGCTCTCCGTCGAGCAGTTCGCCGACATCGCCGCGCAGGAGATGTACCGGCCGCCCGACGCCGACCTCGATCTGATCCGATCGGCAGCGGAGACCGGCCGGGCCACCCTCGGCCCAGGCCGCTACGAGACCCTGCTCCGGGTCGGTACGCGCGACGGCGTGCCGATGCTGACCTTCACCTGCCCCGGACGGGCGGCGGAGGTGGCGTGCACCGCGCCTTCCCCGGTCTATCTCGGGATGCTGGCCCGAGGGCTCCGCGAGGCGCATGGTTGGGGCGCCGAGCGGATCGCCGGCTACCTGGTCCAGCGTCCGGGGGTGGCCGGCCGGTGGGACGCGGCGGCGCTCCAGGAGCTGGTGGGCGGCCTGCTCGACGACTGACCGTCGGGCAAATTGTCCAGCTGCAACCCGGGCGGTGCGGCGGCCCGTCTTCGGCGTGGAGGTCCGGAAAGGAGCGGCATGCGGCCCGAGGACGAGACCGAGTACGTGGAATACGTCAGCGCGCGGTTACCCCTGCTGCACCGCACCGCGTACCTGCTCTGCGGTGACGCCGACCGAGCGGACGACATCGTGCAGACCACGCTCACCAAGCTCTACCGGCACTGGCGCCGGGCGGCAGACGTGGACAACACCGACGCGTACGTGCGCCAGATGCTGGTCCGGACCTACCTGGACGACCGGCGCGGACGCTGGTCGCGGGTGCGACTGATGTCGGAGACGCCGGACCGGCCGGCCGCCGGTACGCCGGGCATCGAGGAACGGGAGGCGGTCAACGACCTCCTCGCCGGGCTGCCGCGCGCCCAGCGGACCGTGCTGACGCTGCGTTTCGCCTGCGACCTCTCGGTGGACGAGGTGGCGAGCCTGCTCAACTGCTCCACCGGCAACGTCAAGAGCCACACCTCACGCGGCTTGGCGGCGCTCCGCCGCCGGCTCGATCTCAATACCTGCACCGACAACCGAGCGGGGAGATGACATGTCCTGGGACGAAGAGCAGGCCGGTCAGGTCGTCCGCCGGACGCTGACCCAGACCCCCGTGCCACCGACCAGGGTGGACGTCGGCGTGGTGCTGCAGGCGGGACGGCGGGCGGAGCGCCGTCGGCGCCGGCTGACCGTGGCGCTGGCGGCGGTGGCGGTGCTCGCCATCGGGGCCGGCTCGGCGGCGGTGCTGGGCCGGGGCGAGCACGACCGCAGCTTGCCGGTCACCGGACGGTCGCCCGAGATCCTGCCCGCCCCGACCGTGGTACCGGTCACCATCACCTTGAGCAAGGACCCGGCGCCGTGCACGTACGAGCAGTTCCCGGTACCGAAGGAGGCACTTTTCCCGAGGGTGTGGGCTGCGGACCCCACCGGCCGTTTCCTGGTCGGGACCGCCGGCGTGAGCAACAAGGCGGTCGACCACGACCGGGGCTACCTCTTGCTGTGGGACCGGGGAAGGCCGTCCCTCTTCGAGCTGCCGAGGACCAACTTCACCGAGCCGATCGCGGCGAACGCCAACGGCTTGGTGGTGGGCACCAGTTGGGCGGGCAACGGCAAACCAAGCCTTCCCTGGGCCTATCAGGACGGGCGGCTCCGGAGCCTTACGTTGCCGTCCGGGTACGACGACGGGCAGCCGCAGGCCGTCAACGACCGAGGCGACATCCTCGGGGTGGCCTACGACAGTGCCCGCCAGGTCGGGGTGCCGGTTGTGTGGTCGGCCGGTGCGGACGGACCGCCGCGGGTGCTCGCGAAACCCGGGGGGTACCGCCTCTACGGCTGGACCGCCGACGGCGCGATCGTGGGCACAGAGGCCCCACCTAGCAGGGCCCTGGCGGGCCCTGGTGCCGGGCCGGACGAGAAGCTCCGCCTGTGGCGGCCCGACGGCACCACGGCGGTGCTGTCCGTCCCAACCGGCTGGGCAGCGGGCGATGCGTCGCTGCGGGGTGACTGGCTGGCCGGAATTCTTCCCAGTCGAACCGAGAAGTCGCCGCCGGCGATGTGGAACATCCGTACCGGGAAGCTCTTTGTCTACCAGGGGCTGAGCACCCGCAACCACTTCACTGCGGTTGCCGGCCCCAACGGGCAGCTGCTGGTCGGCGTCCCCGGTGGCGGCTGGAACCTCGTCGAGCGGGACGGTACGGCGCGGCGTGTCCCGCTGCCGCTCGGGGCCGACCCTGAATTCGGCCCGCAGCCGGTGTTGATCGACGACCAGGGCGCGATCCACGGAGCGGCGCATCCAAAGTCGTCTCCCCAGGACCCGCCGAAACACGAGCAGCCAACGACCTGGCGCTGCGGCTGAACGGTCCGAGTGGTGTACCGGCCAGTCGGGGCCGATACCCGGCTGGTCGGTTCGCTCGATCCGAGCGTGCAACCATGATCATCATTCCGGTTCGCAACGGCTCCACCTCGCGGATGTACTTGCGTCCGAGAAGGTTGTCCGCCACCCCGGCCATCGAGATCACGAAGGCTTACTACAACTCGCCCGGCAGCGACACCGGCTCCACCACCAGCCTGAACTACGAGTACGTCCGGCTGACCAACCGGCGGACCACGACCATCAACCTGAGGTACTGGACGCTGCGCGACAAGTCGAGCCACGTCTACACGTTCAGCAGCAGCTTCTACCTCAAGCCCGGCTACAGCGTGTACATCCACACCGGCAAGGGCACCAACACCAGCACCCACCGCTACTGGGGCCGTTCCTCCTACGTGTGGAACAACACCGGGGACGCGGCGTACCTGCGTAACTCCGCCGGGACGGGGATCGACACCTGCTCGTGGGGCAGCAGCGGCAGTTACACCTACTGCTGATTCCCGAGACGTGCGACGCCGGCTTCCCAGTCCCTGGGAGCCGGCGTCGTGCACTCACCCCTGAGCCGGTGACTGTCGGGGAGGATGGCGCGATGTCCCGATGGCGGCTGGCCCGGATCACCGGCGCGGTCCTGGTGCTCGGCACCCTGTTCTGCGGCTGCGGCCTGCTCGCGCTGGCCCGGCCGACCCGCCCCTGGTACGACGTAGAGGCCGAGCAGGCGGCGTGGTCCGAGTTCCAGACCAAGGTCCTGGTGGTCGGCGGACTGCTCATCCTGGCCGGGGTGGCGCTCGGCGTGGTCGGCGCTATCGGCGAGGCGGAGCCGCTTCCGCTCCCTCCCCGGCTCGCCGACCCCGCCGCCGGGGACCCTGGCCGAACCCCGGCGGACGGGCCGGACCGGGACGGCTGAGCGCCCTCAGCCGAGCAGGGCGTCGCGCATGGCCGGTGCCAGCACCTCGGGCGGCACGTCGTGGAAGCCGCCTTCCAGGCTGAGGCGCGTGGCGCCGGGGATCACCCCGGCGGTCGCCCCGGCCGCCTCGCGCAGCCACTCGGGGCTGCCCGTGCTGTCCAGCACCACGGTCGGGACGGTGATCGCGGCGAGCCGGTCGGCGGGCAGGGCCCCGTCACCGGTGACCGTGGTGTCATACGCCAGGGTGTGCGCCAGGCCCTCCATCCAGGACCACTCCGGTGCGGCCCGCATCCCGGCGACGGCCTGGGCCGGCACCCCGACCGCCTCGGTGAGGAAGAGCTCCACCGCGTCGCCCCGTCGGCCGGCGGAGACGAGCTCGGTCAGCCGTTCGGCCAGCTCGGGCTTGGTGCCGCCGTGCGGCCCGACCTGGAACGGGGGCTCGAAGAGGGCCAGCCCGGCGACCGGCAGCCCCTCGGCCGTCGCGTACGCGGCGAGAATCGCGCCGGAGGAGAGGCCGTAGAGGTACGCCGAGCCGCCGGCCGCGCCGATCAGGGCGGCGATGTCCTCGATCTCCCGCTGCACCGCGTACGGCCCGGAGTCGCCGCTGTCGCCGCGGCCGCGCCGGTCGTAGCTGTACGCCGTGAAGTCGGAGGCCAGCGCGGCGGCCAGCGCGCGAGTGGTCGACCGATCGTTGAAGGCCCCGCCGACCAGGATGATCGGCGGCCCCCCGCCGGAACTCTCGTATGCGATCATGGTGCCGTCGGCGGACGATACCGAGTCCACCGTCCAGGTTGTCCCATCTGGCGTCATGGCTTCTTTTCTAGCCCACCCCTCCGACAACAGGGCCGCATGAAGGAATTCACCTGCCCGTCATGTCGGACTCGTCCGTCGGATCCGCACAAGTTGCCAGCGGCAACGACCGTGATGTTGTGCGGCACCAGTCGACCGATTGCGTGTCGAATGGCAAGCTTGCCCCGGCGGGGCGGCGTCCCCCCGACTGCCGCCACTCCAATCAACCCCTGTAACGGCACGGATCAGTCGCCGGACGAACCATCGCCCGGGCACCCACGCGCCGGTATCTCACGAGGAGTTCCATGTCCGTCCCCGGGATGCGCCGGGCCGCCGTCGGTCTGGCTGCACTCGCCGCGACCGCGCTCGCCACGGTCGCCGTCAACCCCAACCAGGCCGAGGCCGGTCCCAAGCCGGTCGACGTCAAGCTGCTCGCCATCAACGACTTCCACGGCAACCTGGAGCCGCCGAGCGGGTCCAGCGGCACCATCGCCGGGCAGACCGCGGGTGGCGCCGAGTACCTCGCCACCCAGCTCAACATGCTGCGCGGCACCACCGAGGAGGAGCGCGAGCGCACCATCACGGTGGCCGCCGGTGACCTGATCGGCGCCTCCCCGCTGCTCTCGGCCGCGTTCCACGACGAGCCGACCATCGAGGAGATGAACCTCGCCGGGCTCGAGTTCTCCAGCGTCGGCAACCACGAATTCGACGAGGGCGCCGCCGAGCTGCTCCGGATGCAGAACGGCGGCTGCCACCCGGTGGACGGCTGCGGCGACGGCACCCCGTTCGAGGGCGCGAAGTTCCAGTACCTCTCCGCCAACGCCTTCACCACCGCCACCGGCCAGCCGCTGCTGGCGCCGTACGGCATCAAAAAGGTCGATGGCGTCAAGATCGGGTTCATCGGGATGACCCTGGAGGGCACCCCGCAGATCGTCAGCCAGCAGGGCGTCGCGGGCCTGAGCTTCGCCGACGAGGCCGACACCGCCAACAAGTACGCCCGCATCCTCCAGGCCCAGGGCGTCCAGTCCATCGTCGTGCTGCTGCACGAGGGTGGCGTGCAGAACGGCGGCGGCATCAACGACTGCACCGGCTTCAGCGGGCCGATCGTCGACATCGCCAACCGGATGGACCCGGCGATCGACGTGATCGTCAGCGGGCACACCCACGCGGCCTACAACTGCAACATCAACGGCAAGCTGGTCACCAGCGCCAGCTCCTTCGGCCGCCTGGTCACCGACATCGACCTGAAGGTCGACCGCACCACCGGTGACGTGCTCACCGCCAAGGCGAACAACGTCGTGGTCACCCGGACCGTCGCCAAGGACCCGGCCTCGACCGACCTGATCACCCGGTACAAGACCGCTCTGGGCCCGGTCGCCGACAAGGTGGTCGGCGAGACCACCCAGGCGATCACCAAGACCCAGGAGAACCTGTACCAGACCGGGGTCGACGCCAACGGCAAGCCGACCTACCAGACCGGTGAGTCGCCGCTGGGCAACGTCATCGCCGACGCGCAGCTCTACGCCACCGACGACGAGCAGGGTGCGGTCGCCGCGTTCATGAACCCCGGTGGTGTCCGCGCCGACCTCGACGCCGGCCCGGTCACCTACGCCGAGGCGTTCACGGTGCAGCCGTTCGCCAACAACCTGGTGACGCTGGACCTCACCGGCTCGCAGCTCTACTGCCTGCTGGAGCAGCAGTTCACGGTCGCCCGTGTGCTGTACGCGTCCGACAGTGTCCGCTACGTGGTGGACACCAACGGCACCACCGCCGCGGCCGGCGCCCCGTGCACCGGCACCCGGGTGGTCCGGGGCAGCCTCACCATCAACGGTGTCGCGGTCACCGACGGCGGGACCTACCGCGTCACGGTGAACAACTTCCTCTCCGGCGGCGGCGACGGCTTCAGCGTCCTCACCGGTGGGAAGAACGCCGTCACCGGCATGATCGACCTGGACGCCTTCGTCGCGTACCTGACCGCGAAGTCGCCGGTCTCCGCGCCGGCGCTGGACCGGATCCGCACCACCGCAGAGGTCGCCGCCGTCTGACGGCAGACCCCGCACGCATCGGGCCCCGGAGCATGCGCTCCGGGGCCCGATCCCGTTGCCGGCCGCGCACGCGGCGGTCCACAACGTCCGATTCTGGCTGCTTGTCCGAGTACGCAGCCACCGACGAGCCACGTATGGATGCATGTAACGGTTTCGTTTCGTGCACCGCCTTGCCCCATGACAGCCAGTCATTGGCACACGGGGACCAGGAGGAAAAGTGGTCAAACGCCATCTAGCACGACTTGTGGTTGCGCTGACGGGGGTGATGGCTCTGCTCGTCGCGGGACCGACCGCGGCCTTCGCTGCACCGACGAACGACGACTTCAGCGCCGCTGCCGCGATCGACAGTCTTCCGTTCAGCACGACGCTCGACACGAGCGACGCCACGTGGGATCCCAGCGACCCCTCGGACTGCCACAGCAACGCCTCGGTCTGGTACTCCTTCACTCCGACGTCGGACATGCGGATCAAGGCCGACACGTTCGGCAGCAACTACGACACCACGATCGGCGCCTGGACGGGCAGCCAGGGCTCGCTGAGCCTCGTGGCCTGCAACGACGACTACAACGGAATGCAGTCGCAGATCAGCTTCACCGCCACGGCCAGCACCACCTACTACTTCCTGCTCGGCCGCTGCTGCGGCGGTGGTAGCAACGGTGGCGGGTCGCTGGTGTTCTCCGTAGAGGAGATCCAGGCGGCGGTCAACGACACCTTCGCCAACGCGCTCAGCATCGGCGCGCTGCCCTACTCGAACACGCAGGACTACGGCACCGCCGGTGCCGAGGCGGGCGAGCCCTCGTCCTGCTTCACCCCGGTCAACACGGCGTGGTACTCGTACACCGCCACGGCCACCGGGTCCATCACCGCCAGCACCAACTCGTACTCCAGCGGCATGGCCGCCTACACGGGCTCCTCGCTGTCCAACCTGTCACAGGTGGGGTGCCGTGGCGTCTACAGCGGGCAGGCACTGACCTTCGTGGCCGAGCAGGGCACGACCTACTACTTCCAGGTCGAGGGCAACGGGACGAGCCAGCTCACCTTCCAGCTGAGGGTCGCCCCGGACCCGGTCGCCCAGTTCTACTACTCCCCGGGGGATCCCAGCTCGTACGACACCATCTCGTTCTACGGCTACTACTCCAGCGACCCGGCGGGCACGGGCATCTCCTCCTACGCCTGGGACTTCGGCGACGGGACCACGGCGGCGGGCGACTCCAACACCCACCGGTACGCCGCCGACGGCGACTACACCGTGCAGTTGACGGTGCGGACGCCCGACGGACGGAGTGACTCGACCTCCCAGCTCCTGCAGGTACGCACCCACGACGTCTCCATCGACCGGATGAACGTGCCGGCGACGGCGAGGATGGGTCAGACCATCGGGATCAACGTCTACCTCAAGAACACCCGCTACCCCGAGAACGTCCGGGTGACCCTCTCCAAGAGCGTCCCGTCCGGCTTCGTCGAGGTCGGGTCCTCCACTCAGCTGGTGAAGGTATCGACCACCGGCCAGACCACCCGCTACTCGTTCAATTACACGGTGACCAGTGACGATCTGGCCACCGGAAAGATCACCTTCAAGGCCTGGGCGGCGCTCACGGAGCACTACGACGCCCTCCCGGCGGACAACGAGCTGCTCTCGAACCCGGTCAAGGTCAGCAGCTGAGGCAGGTCCGTCGCCGCGCCCTGGCGTAGCGACGGCATCGGGCGGGGCTCCTGCGGCCCGGACACAGGTGGCACCTTCCTGGGTCCGTGGTCGTCAAGGGCCCCGCCCGCCTGTCTCAGCCGGCACCGGCTGTGGAGCGACCTGGCCCGGCCCGTCGCCCTGACCTCTGGTCGGGCCCGCGCTCAGCAGGAAACGGGCTCCGGTTCCCGGACCGGAACAGGGGCCGAGCGCCCGTCCTGGCCGGCGGAGAGCAACGGGCGCAGGGAGAGGGCCACCAGGGACGCGGTCAGGCAGCCGCCGACCACGACCGCCACCCAGATCTTCCCGTCCGCCGCGCCGATCAGCGGGCCGGCGGTGACCGGGCCGATGATCCCGCTGACGCCGAAGATCATCGAACTCATCGCGTTGTACCGGCCGCGCAGCTCGTCGGTGGCGAGCGCGTTCGTCAGCGCCGGCATCACCGGCGACAGCATCGTCTCGCCGAAGCCGAAGATCGCCGCGCAGGCCACCACGCCGAGCGCGGAGACCAGGGCGTTCCCGGTACCGGTCAGGCCGGCCGCGCCCAGGACCAGCCAGGCGGTCGCGAAGACCGCGCCCACCGCGGCGAGCGCTCCGGTGCGACTGCGGCCCTCCATCCGCCGGATCACCACCAGCTGGGAGAGCACGATCATCACCGTGTTGCCGGCCAGCGCCCAGGCCACCACCCGCGGCGTCACCTCGGCCACCCGGACCGCGTACGCGGTGAAGCCCACCTCGATCTGCGCGTACCCGCACGTGGTGAGCACCAGGCCGAAGATGACCAGCCGCCGGAACGGTCGGTCCCGCAGCACCGCCAGGTAGCCGCCCGCGGACGACCGTTCCTCGGTGGTCGTCCCCGAGGCGGCCAGCCGGTGCCCGACCTGCGGGAGGCTCAGCAGGATCGCGCCCGGCACCAGGTAGCTCAGCGCGTCGAGCAGATAGATCGCCTGGAAGGTGACCGGACGCGCGACGTCCACCACCGCGCCGGAGATCAGGCCGCCGACGCCGATGCCGAGGTTGAGCAGGGCGAACTGGAGACCGAAGACCCGCTGTCGCTCGCCGTCGCCGGTCAGTGAGGCGAGGATCGTGGTCTGCCCCGACCAGAGCGCGGAACCGCCGACCGCGATCAGCGTGATGACGGCGAAGGCCGATCCGGTCGAGTCGACCAGCGCCAGTGAACCTGTCCCCAGGGCCTCCACCACCAGACAGGGCAGCACCACCCGGCGGGCCCCGAACCGGTCGATCAGCGAGCCGCCCACCGGGGAGAGCCCGAGGGTGACCACGCCGAACCAGCCGATCACCAGGCCGGCCCGGGCGTCGGTCAGTCCGCGCACGTCGGTGAGGTAGATGAACAGGAACGGCAGGGTGAGGCCACGCCCGATGGCCGACAGCAGGGTGCCGAGCAGGATCCGTCGGGCTTCCGGTCGGGAGGGTAGGGCGCGGCGCAGCATGGCTGGATTCTCTGCGGCGGGTACGACGACCCGCGACCGGTTTACCGCCGGCTCGGCGCGTCTGGTGACCAAGCACACGCGGTGCGACCGCCGCGCAGCCGCCGGGGCCCTGTCGGTGTGGTCTGCCATGCTGACCGGGTGACGGCGACCTGGCGACACCTGCCCGCACCGGCCCGCGAGATCGCGGTGGCCGCCTCGGAGGCCGTCGCCGCCGCCGGGGCACGGGACGCCCGAGC
>JBARAE010000173.1:0-1831 GCA_049791715.1 Micromonospora sp. | reverse complement strand
GTGCTGGTGGCCGTGCCCGTGGCCGCCGCCGGCCGGCGCCGGCTCCGGCGCCTCCGGCTTCTCGACGATCAGGCTCTCGGTGGTCAGCAGCAGCCCGGCGATGGACGCCGCGTTGGCGACCGCGTTGCGGGTCACCTTCACCGGGTCCAGCACGCCGGCCTTGGCCAGGTCGACGTACTCACCGGTGGCGGCGTTCAACCCGTAGCCCCAGTCACCGGTGGTGACCTGGTTGACCGCCACGTAGCCGTCATGGCCGGCGTTCTGCGCGATCCAGCGAAGCGGCTCGACGAGCGCCTTGCGGACGATCGACACGCCCACCGCCTCGTCGCCGGTGCGGCCGAGGTTCTCCGACAGCACCTTGCTGACCTGCACCAGGGCCGCGCCGCCGCCGGGGACGGTGCCTTCTTCGACGGCCGCCTTGGTGGCCGCGATGGCGTCCTCGATGCGGTGCTTGCGCTCCTTCATCTCGACCTCGGTGGCCGCGCCGACCTTGATCACGGCGATGCCGCCGGAGAGCTTGGCCAGCCGCTCGGCCAGCTTCTCCCGGTCCCACTCGGAGTCGGACGCCTCGATCTCCTTGCGGATCTGAGCGACCCGGTCGGCGACCTCGCCGGCCTGACCGCCACCGTCGACGACGGTGGTGCTCTCCTTGTCGACCACGACGCGCCGGGCGGTGCCCAGCACCTCCAGGCCGACCTGGTCCAGCTTGTAGCCCAGCTCCGGGGCGACCAGCTCGGCGCCGGTCAGGATCGCCATGTCCTGGAGCATCGCCTTGCGGCGGTCGCCGAAACCGGGGGCCTTCACCGCGCAGACCTTGAGGGTCTTGCGGATCGCGTTGACCACCAGCGTGGACAGCGCCTGGCCCTCGACGTCCTCGGCGACGATCAGCAGCGGCCGGTTGTTCTGGAGGACCTTCTCCAGCAGCGGCAGCAGCTCCTCGATCGCCGAGATCTTCTGCGTGGTGATCAGGATGTACGGGTCCTCCAGGACCGACTCCTGCCCCTCCACGTCGGTGACGAAGTTCGGCGAGATGAAGCCCTTGTCGAACTGGAGACCCTCGGTCACGTCCAGCTCGGTGGTGAGGGCGGAGCCCTCCTCGACGGTGATGACGCCGTCGCGGCCGACCTTCTCCATCGCCTCGGCGATCAGCTCACCGATGGTGGCGTCCTGCGCGGAGATCGTCGCGACGTGCGCGATCGACTCCTTGTCGGAAACCTCCACGGCCCGGCCGAGCAGCGCCTCGGAGACCTTGGCGGCCGCCGCGTCGATGCCCCGCTTGAGGCCGGTCGGGTTGGCGCCGGCGGTCACATTGCGCAGGCCCTCGCGGACCATCGCCTGGGCCAGCACGGTGGCGGTGGTGGTCCCGTCGCCGGCGACGTCGTTGGTCTTGGTCGCCACCTCCTTGACCAGCTGCGCGCCGAGGTTCTCGTACGGGTTGGTGAGCTCGATCTCCTTGGCGATGGTCACGCCGTCGTTGGTGATCGTGGGCACACCGAACTTCTTGTCCAGGACGACGTTGCGCCCGCGCGGGCCGAGGGTGACCTTGACCGCGTCCGCGAGGGCGTTGACACCGTGCTCCAGCAGGTGCCGGGCGTCGTCCGAGAAGCTCAGGATCTTCGCCATGAATGTCCCTTCGAAGCGACGTTGCCCCGGCCCGGCGAGCCGGACCGGGGCAGCGACACTGATCGGTTGCTTACTTCTCGATGACCGCGAGGACGTCGCGGGCGGAGAGCACCAGGTACTCCTCGCCGGCGTACTTGACCTCGGTGCCGCCGTACTTCGAGTAGATGACGGTGTCGCCGACGGCGACGTCAACCGGGATCCGGTTGCC
>JBARAE010000172.1:0-2518 GCA_049791715.1 Micromonospora sp. | reverse complement strand
CGACGAGACCGCCCCGCCCCCGGCTGCCGCCCGGTCGACCGAGCCCGACCCGCCGGCGGTGCTGCCCGGGCCCGACGCCAACGCGCCGGTGCCGACCCCCGACGGGGTACGCGCGGCCCTCGAACCGCTGGTCCGTGCGGCCGCCCTCGGCGAGCGGGTGAACGTGTCGGTCGCCGACGTGACCACCGGCCAGGCGCTCTACGGCAACGGCCAGGACGCCCCCACCGTGCCGGCCTCGGTGACCAAACTCGCGACCGCGGTCACGGTGCTCGCCGCCCGGGGTCCGGCGTACCGGATCCCCACCCGGGCGGTGGCCGGCGCGAACCCCGGCGAGGTGGTCATCGTCGGTGGCGGCGACCCGACGCTGGCGGTGGACAAGGACGGCTTCTACCCGGGTGCGGCCCGGCTGGACGCCCTGGCCGCGCAGGTGCGCACGGCGCTCGGCGGGACCGCGCCGACCAAGGTGACCGTGGACTCGTCCCTGTTCAGCGGCCCGGTGTACGGGCCCGGTTGGGACGCCGACATCCCGACCGGGGGGTTCGGCGCGGCGATCACGGCGCTGATGACCGACGGCGCGCGCCGGGACCCGGAGGCGGCCCGGAAGACCTTCGACGACACCCACGGAGCCGCCGAGCGGGTGCCCCAGCCCGATCTGACTGCCGGTCGGCAGTTCGCCAAGCTGCTCGGGCTCTCGGGCGACGCCGCCGAGGTGAAGCGGGGCAAGGCGCCGGCCGGCCCGGGCGCCAGCGCGTCGGCCGGGGCGCCCGCCCCCGGTACCGAGCTGGGCAAGGTGGAGTCGCTGCCGATGGTCCGGCTGGTCGACATCATGATCAGTGACAGCGACAACGTGATCGCCGAGGCGCTGGCCCGGCAGGTGGCGCTGGCGCGTGACAAGCAGGGCTCCTTCGCGGGCGGCGCGGCCGCCACCGACGCGGTGATCGGTGAGCTGGGACTGCCGGCCGAGGAGATCAGCCTGGCCGACGGCAGCGGCCTGTCCCGGACCAACCGGATCAGCCCGTCGCTCCTGACCGACCTGCTCACCCTCGCCGGCAACGGCAGCCACCCGGAGCTGGCCGCGATCTTCGGCGGCCTGCCGGTGGGCGGCTGGTCCGGCACGCTCGACGACCGCTACGAGGCGGCGGTGACGAAGGCGGGGGCGGGCGTGGTGCGAGCCAAGACCGGGACGCTGACCGGGGTCAACGCGATCGCCGGGCTGGTCACCACCGCCGACGGCCGGCTGCTCACCTTCGCCGTGCTCACCGACCAGGCTCCGGCGGGCACCCTCGACGAGACCCGTCAGGCCCTCGACCGGATCACCTCGGCACTGGCTCGCTGCGGCTGCCGCTGACCGGTCGCGGCGCTACGACCCGCGTCGATCCACCCTTCGAGCCCGGGTGAGGGTGTTCCGGCGCGGGTACGGTGGGTGCATGGCGCAGTTCGTGGACTGGGATCTGGCCGCCGCGACCGCGGGGGCGCTGGGCAAGTCGGGCCCTCGGGTGTCGTACGCCGAGGCCACCGACGTGGTCGGCGACCTGCGACGGCTGACCGAGGAGGCGGCCGGGCACGTCGCCGGCTACACCGGGCTGCGTTCGCAGGTGGCCCACCCGCCGGTGCGGGTGGTGGACCGGCGGGACTGGGCGGCGGCGAACATCGCGGGCCTGCGCGAGGTGATCAGCCCGCTGGTGAGTCGGCTCTCCGGCGACAAGCAGCCGGGGCCGCTGACCGAGGCGATCGGCTCGCGGCTGACCGGTGTGCAGGCCGGGACGGTGCTGGCCTACCTCTCCGGCCGCGTTCTCGGCCAGTACGAGGTCTTCTCCGGCGATCCCGGCCAGCTGCTGCTGGTCGCGCCGAACATCGTCGAGGTGGAACGGAAGCTGGGGGCCGACCCCCGGGACTTCCGGCTCTGGGTCTGCCTGCACGAGGTGACCCACCGGACGCAGTTCACCGCGGTGCCGTGGATGCGCGCGTACTTCCTCGGTGAGGTGCAGGCGTTCGTCGACGCCTCGCAGGGCGGCGAGCACCTGCTGGAGCGGCTCCGGCGGGGCGTGGCCACCCTCTCCGACGCGGTGAAGGACCCGGAGAGCCGGGCCAGCGTCCTGGACATCGTGCAGACCCCGGCGCAGCGGGCCGTGCTCGACCGGCTCACCGCGCTGATGACCCTGCTGGAGGGGCACGCCGAGTTCGTGATGGACGGCGTCGGCCCGCAGGTGATCCCGAGCGTCGAGTCGATCCGCGCCGGGTTCAACCGGCGCCGCGAGGCGGGCAACCCGCTGGAGAAGGCGATCCGGCGGATCCTCGGTATCGAGGTCAAGATGCGCCAGTACGCCGAGGGGCGCAAGTTCGTCCACGGCGTCGTGGACCGGGTCGGCATGGAGGGCTTCAACCGCATCTTCGGGTCCCCGCTGACCCTGCCCCGGCTCGAGGAGCTGGGCGACCCGGACGCCTGGGTGGCCCGGGTGCACGGACCGGCCGGCGCCACCCCGACCGCCGGCTGAGCCACCCGCCGTGGCCGCGCTCG
>JBARAE010000171.1:0-4959 GCA_049791715.1 Micromonospora sp. | reverse complement strand
TCGACGGAGGCCTCGAAGGTCTTGTCGGCCGTCCAGTGCTCCAGGACCCGGCGCTCGACCGCGGGCAGGTCCGGGCTCGCCGGGACGCCGGCGGCGGTCGGGTCGTGCAACGGATAGGCCATCGGGGGTCGCTCTCCTCAGCAGCAGCTCACTCGTGTGGGTCTGCGAGGACGAGCCCTTTCCGGTACGCCGTCCGGCGTCCCGGGGCAGGCCCGCGGTACCACCCCGCTTGGCGGTCAAGGTGCGACCGCCCGCTCGTTGGCCGGCTGTGACGGGCCGGTCCCGTCCGGTTCTACTGAGCCGGTCACCCGGCTGTTCTTCCGGAGGCTCGCCGGTGATGGCCGGGTCGTCGCCTGTGTGCCGTCAAGCGTACTCGACCACGTCGGCGCTCCGCCTCCGAGTATCGGCCCGGGTCGACCCGGTGACCACCGTCACCGTCACGGTGGCGGCCCCGGCCCCGTCCTCGTTGACGCAGACGGCGCGACGAGTCGGGAGGTCTTCGGTGAGAGTTCTGGTGGCGGGCGCCCGGGGGTGCCATCGGCGTACCCCTGACCCGCAGGCTCCTCGAACACCGCCACGAGGTGTACGGGTTGACCCGCGACCCGGCCCGGTCCCGGGTGCTGGCCGACCGGGGCGTCCGGCCGGTGGTGGCCGACGCGCTGGACCGGGCCGGGCTGCTGCGCGCGGTCGACGGACTGACTGCCGACGCGGTGATCCACGAGCTGACCGCGCTGACCCGCACCCCGCTCCGGTACGGCGACATGGCGCAGACCAACCGGCTGCGCACCGAGGGCAGCGCGAACCTCCTGGCCGCCGCCGAGGTGATCGGCGCGCGGCGGTTCGTCACCCAGTCGATCGTGCTCGGTTACGGCTTCCGGGACCACGGCGACCGGCTGCTCACCGAGGCCGACCCGTTCGGCGAGCCGCAGGGCACGAAGGTCGCCCCGCACCTGGCCGCGATGCGGGCCGCCGAGCAGCAGGCCTTCACCGCCCCGCACGGCGTCGCCCTGCGCTACGGCATGTTCTACGGCGGCGACACCGCCCGGCTCCGGCCGCAGCTGGTGAAGCGCCGGCTGCCGGTGGTGGACGGCGGGGTGCTGCCCTGGGTGCACGTCGAGGACGCGGCGGCCGCCACGGTGGCAGCACTCGAGCACGGGCAGGCCGGCCAGGCGTACAACGTCGCCGACGAGGAGCCGGCCACGGTGGCACAGGTCTTCACCGAGGCGGCGCGCGCGTTCGGGGCGCCCCCGCCGCGCCGGCCACCGGTCTGGCTGCTCCGCCTCGCCGCCCCGTACGCGGCCGGCTTCGCGATCGACACCAACCTGCGGGTGTCCACCGCGAAGGTCCGCGACGAACTGGGCTGGCGGCCGGCGTACCCGACGTACCGGGACGGGATCGCCGCGCTGGCCCGCGGCTAGGCTGCCGCCGTGATCCGGATCGAGCTCGACGAGCCCACGCTGACCCGTACCCGGATCGCCACCAGCCCGCTCTGGGAAGCCAAGTGCAGCCTCTACCTCCTGGAGCGCTACCGGGACGGGGCGCCCTGGCCGTACACCGGCTGGGCCCGGCACGCCTGGCGGGTACTCGCCGAGCAGCCCGCGACGGCTCCGGTGCGGCTCTACACCCGCACCGGCCCGTGGTACCCGGACTTCCTCGGTCCGGTGCCGCCCAACGCGAGCCCGACCATCGAGGAGGAACTCGCCGCGCTGCGGGCCACCCGGGCCGACGTGATCGCCGAGCAGATCCCCCGCTACCACGACCCCGCCGACCTGCCGGACTGGCTGCGCCCGTTCGTCACCGACCGGCAGGCGGCGCTGGACCGGCTCGCGGAGGGCATCCAGGCGTACTGGGACGCGGCCATCGCGCCCTGGTGGCCGGCGATGCGGGCGGCGCTCGACGAGGAGGTGCTGCACCGGGCCCGGGCGCTCGCCGCCGACGGCCCGGACGCGCTCCTCGCCGACCTGCACGAGCGGGTGCGCTGGGAACGGCCGGTGCTCAGCCTGATCAAGCCCTCGGAGCGGAGCTTCAAGGCGGTCGACCAGCGGTTGCTGCTGATCCCGCTGATCTTCTCGCGGGGCGCGCTCACCCACTCCACCGACCATCCGGAGGTGATCGCGGTCTCCTACCAGGCCCGGGGCGCGGTCGTGCTGGCCGACCGACCCGCCGCCGACGCCCCACCGTCGGCCCCCGGAACCGACCGGCTCGCGGTCCTCGTCGGGCGTGGTCGCGCCGGTGTGCTGCGCGCGCTGGCCCGGCCGGCCACCACCGCCGGGCTCGCCGCCACCCTGTGCCTCGCCCCGAGCACCGTCTCCGAGCACCTGGCGGCGCTGCTCGCCGCCGGGGTGGTGCACCGCCGCCGGGTCGGCCGGCGGGTGCTGTACGGGCTGGAACCGGCCGGCGTGGCCCTGGTCAACCTGATCGGCGCGGACCGGGCGGCCGCCTCCGCCTGAGGATTCGGCCAGCGCCGAATTCGTTTCCCCGCGCCCCGCCGGGTCCCTAGATTGCCCGGCATGAGTGAGTACGCGATCGAGGCGGCCGGGCTGCGCCGCACCTACCGCAGCCGAACCGGATGGTTACGACCCCAGCGCCGGGAGGTGGAAGCGGTCCGCGGCGTCGACCTGACGGTCGGCAACGGGGAGCTGTTCGGCCTGCTCGGACCGAACGGTGCTGGCAAGACCACCACCATCAAGCTGCTGAACACGCTGCTCATCCCGACCTCCGGCACCGCCCGGATCTGCGGCTACGACGTGGTCGACCAGACCCGGGAGGTCCGTCGGCGGATCGGGTACGTCTTCGGCGGTGACCGGGGCCTGTACGACCGGCTCTCCGCCCGGGACAACCTGCGCTACTTCGCCGAGCTGTACGGCGTACCGGGTCGCGAGCAGAAGCGGCGGATCGCCGAGCTGCTCGAACTGGTCCGGCTCGACGGTCGGGAGAGCGAGCGGGTGGAGGGCTACTCCCGCGGTATGCGGCAGCGGCTGCACATCGCCCGCGGGCTGCTGCACCGGCCGAAGGTCCTCTTCCTGGACGAGCCGTCGATCGGGGTGGACCCGGTGGCCGCCCGCGAGCTGCGGCAGACCGTCGCGGACCTGGCCGCCACCGGCACGACGGTCCTGCTGACCACGCACTACATGGCCGAGGCGGACGAGCTCTGCGGCCGGATCGCGGTGATCGCGAACGGCGAGATCCAGGCCCTCGGCACCCCGGCGGAGCTGCGGCACCACGCGGACGGCCGGCAGGTGCTGGAGGTCGAGGCGTACGGGGTGAGCGACGCGCAGCTCGCCGCGATCCACGTCCTACCCGGGGTACGCGAGGCCAGCGTGACCGTGACCGGGGCGACGCAGGTGCTGAGCGTGCAGTCCGACGCGGGGGTGGACGTGCAGGCGGACGTGCTGCGCGAGCTGGACGGCGTCCGGCTGGGCCGGGTCACCGCGCGGCAGCCCACGCTGGAGGACTCGTACGTGGCGATCGTCAACCGGGTCGCCACGCCGCCCCGGCCGCTCGAGGCGGTGGCGGCGTGAGCCTGCTCCGCATGATCGGGGTCGGCCTGCTGCTGCACACCAAGCAGCTGAGCCGGTCGTCGTTCGAGATCGCCACCGCGCTGATCGTGCCGGTGGTGCAGGCGACCCTGGCGGTGTACCTGTTCCGGGCCGGCGACGAGCCGGGCCGGCTGCTGGAGGCCGCTGTCGGGGCGGGCCTGATGGGTGTCTGGTCGTCGGTGCTCTTCGGCTCCGGTGGCGCGATCCAGCGGCAGCGCTGGCAGGGCACCCTGGAGATGATCATGTTGGCACCCCGCCCGCCGGCCCTGATGATCCTGCCGATCACCCTGGCCACCGCCGTCACCGGCACGTACGCCATGCTCGCCACCCTGCTCTGGGGCCGGCTGCTGTACGGCATCCCGCTGGACTTCGCGCACCCGCTGCTCTTCCTGGTCGCGGTTCCCGGCTGCATCCTCGGCCTGGGCATGTTCGGGCTGCTGCTCGCCTCCACGTTCGTGCTGATGCGCAACGCCAACGCGCTGACCAACACGCTGGAGTACCCGATCTGGCTGGTCTCCGGGATGCTCGTGCCGCTGACCGTGCTGCCCGGCTGGACCGGCCCGATCGCCGCCGTGCTGCCCACCACCTGGGGTGCCCGCGCGGTCCACGAGGCCGCCAGCGGCGGGCCGGTCTGGCCCTCGCTCGGCATCTGCCTGGCGATCAGCCTCGGCTGCCTGGTCGCCGGCGCGCTGATGATGACCTACGTGGAGCGACGGGCCCGCGCCGCGGCGACCCTCGCCCTGGCCTGAAGGGAACGACGATGACGGCACTCTTCCGGCTGATCGGCGTGGGCGGTGTGATCGCCTACCGCGCCCTGTTCAACTGGACCACCCCGGCGATGTTCATCGGCTCGCTGCTGGTCGGCCCGATCTTCCAACTGCTCTTCTTCGCCTACCTGGGCCGGCAGCTCGGCGTCGCCGACGACCGGTTCTACATCGTCGGCAACGCGGTGCTCGCCGCCTCGCTGTCCTGCGTCTTCGGCGGCACCATGGCGGTGGCCAACGAGCGGCGCTTCGGCACCCTCGGCCACGTGCTGCTGTCGCCGCGCAGCCGCACCGCCGTCTTCCTCGGCCGGGTCCTCCCGTACGCCGGCAACGGCCTGCTCATCGCGGTGAGCACCCTGACGGTCGGCTCGCTCCTGCTCGGCCTGCGGGTGCCCGTGGGCGCCCTGCCCGCGCTGCTGCTCACGCTTGCGGTGGCGGCGCTGGCCTGCGGCTTCTTCGGTCTCACCCTGGGCGCGCTCGGGCTGCGGTTCCGGGACGTCTGGGTGGTCTCCAACGTCTCCGTGGCGCTGCTGCTCCTGCTCACCGGGGTGAACGTGCCTGCCGCGGGGCTGCCCGGCTGGATGCGGACGGTCGGTGAGCTGCTGCCGATCACCCACGCGGCGCAGGGCGCCCGCCGGCTGGCGGCCGGCGAAGGC
>JBARAE010000170.1:0-12722 GCA_049791715.1 Micromonospora sp. | reverse complement strand
GTGCCGATGGTGAACATGACCATCGAGTCGTCGGCGTCCCGGGCGGCGCCGTAGCGGAACTCCGCCCAGGCCGCCACGTTGCCGTCGTTCTCCACGATCACCGGCAGGCCGGTGGCGTTGCTGACGTACTCCCGCAGCGGCTCGTCCCGCCAGGCCAGGTTGGGGGCGAAGAGCACGGTCGAGCGGGTGGCGTCGATCCAGCCGGCCGCGCCGATGCCGACCGCCGCGATGTCCCGGCCCACGGCCAGCTCGGTGACCAGCTCGATGATGACGTCGCGGGTCTTGGCGACGTCGTCGGCGGGGGTGTCCCGTCGGGCCTGCACGAGAACCTTGCCGGTGTCGTCAACGACACCGCCGGCCACCTTCGTGCCACCGACGTCGACTCCGATGGTCAGCGTCACCGCTGCCACTCCCCTCTGCTGTGCTGCCCGAACTCGGCCGAACCGGCCGTGCGAGGTCGGGATGTCCGGTGGTCAGGCCCCGTCGCCTGGTGCGTCCTCGCCCACCTCGCCGGACGCCCGCGAGGCGGGCACCACGGGACGGCCGGCCGGCGGCCGGCTCGGCACCGGCACGACCGGCCCGGCACCATCGGCGGGCGGCTCCGACAACTCCAGCTCGGCGCGGCTGACGCCACGCCACGACCTGGAGCCGTCGTCCGACAACTCCAGCCCGGCGGGGCTGACGCCACGCCGCGACCTGGAGCCGTCGACGGCACCCGGATCGGCCGCGCCCTCCCCCCGGGTGGCGGCGGACCACACGTCCTGCTCGGGTGCCGGCTGAGAATCATGCCCGGTACGGGTGGCCTCGCGCCACACGTGGTCTCCGGTCGGGCCTCCGTCGGCGGCTGCGTCAGTGCCACCGGCGGCGCCCGGGGAGGCCGGCGCGGTGGGCTCGGCCGAGGCGAACGCCCGGAGCAGACTCGCCACGCCGGCTGCCAGGTCCCCGGCACCGGTGGCAAGTCGCTCGGCGAACTCCGGACTCGGGTCCCGCAAAGCCGCGATACCCCGACAGATGGGGCAGACACAGCATTCCGCCGAACCGGTGGCGAAACCGCCGCCGCCCGAGGCGGCCGGGAACCCGGCGCCGTGGGTGCCCCCGAAGTCCGCCGATCCGCCGCTGTGACGTAGGACACCGGCCAGGATCCCACCGAGCGGACCCCAGGGGCCCGCCCCGGGCGCCGAGGTGGCCAGCCGGGCGGTGGCCAGCAGCGTGGCGACCAGCCGTTCCGCCTCTTCCCGGGCCGAACCCGGATCCGTATCCCCCATGGCCGGCTCCTCTACCGTGCAGACCGGGTCGCCGGTCGGGTCAGTGGGCCGCACCGGATGCTTCTACCCGGCGCTTGAGCTGCTTCAACGCGGTATCCATGATCATTTTCTCGGCTTTGCGGCGAAACATGCCGAGCATGGCCACGGAGAGCTCGACCTCGAGGGTGTAGGTCACCGTCGTGGTCCCGTCCGGGTTGCCGACCAGGTCGTACGACCCGCGCTGCGCCTTCTGCATCTTCGAGGGCTCGACCAGGTGCCACTCGATCCGGGACAGGTCCTCGGCGTACTCGTAGGCCAGCACGTACTCGTCGGCCATCACGCCGGCGTCGATGGTGAACCGGACCTGGCTGGCGTAGCCGTCCTCGTACTCCTCGATCACCGCCGTCCGCTGCACCGCGTCGGTCCATTCCGGGTAGCTCGGGAAGTCGCAGATGACCGCCGCCACCTGGTCCGGTGGCGCGTCGATGATGATCGACTGGGTGGAGGTGTCCGCCATGGGGGGAGGCTACCCGGCGGCGGCTTCACGCGCGCCGCTCCACCCCGGGGCGCTCCCGGCCGTCCCGGCCCGTCCCGGCCCGCCGCCCGGCCATCGAAGGCCCGGGCCCGTGTCCCACCAGACGGGCAGGCAGCCTCCCTACCTCAGGCACGGGGGTGGGCGGGTAGGTTTCGACAAAGCCGACCCACGGCCGGCCGGCCAGTGCGAGCACGAGGGAGTGCAGGTGCGCGAGTTCTCCGTTCCGCCGATCGTCACCGTCGGCGACGCGGCCAACCTGACCGACCCGGTCTGGGACAACGCCGAGGTCGCCCCCGACACGGTGCAGTTCGTCCGGGCCGCCCCCGCGGGTGCCGAGGGCCGCTGGGCGGACGTGACCTGCCGGCAGTTCCGGGACGAGGTCGTCGCCGTGGCCGGCGGGCTGGTGGCCGCCGGCATCTCCCCCGGCGACCGGGTCGCGCTGATGAGCCGCACCCGTTACGAGTGGACCCTGCTCGACTACGCCATCTGGGCGGCCGGCGCGGTCACCGTGCCGATCTACGAGACCTCCAGCGCCGAACAGGCCGCCTGGATCCTCGAGGACTCGGGCGCGGTCGCCGTGGTGGTGGAGAGCACCGGGCACGCCACCCTGATCGCCGGCGTCCGTGACCGGCTGCCCGACCTGCGCCGCGTCTGGCAGATCGAGCTGGGCGCCGTGGACGAGCTGGTCGCGGCCGGCGAGTCCGTCGACCCGACCGAGATCGAGGTACGCCGCAAGGCGGTGAAGGCCGCCGACATCGCGACCATCATCTACACCAGCGGCACCACCGGCCGCCCCAAGGGCTGCGTGCTGACCCACCGCAACATGTACGCCGACATCGCCAACGCGGTGCCCGTCCTGCCGAACCTCTTCCGGCCGGGCGCGTCGACCCTGCTCTTCCTGCCGCTCGCGCACGCCTTCGCCCGCCTGATCCAGATCGGCGGGGTGCAGGCCCGGGCCACCATGGCGCACTGCTCCGACACCAAAAACCTGGTCGGCGAGCTGCAGGACGTCAAGCCGACTTTCGTGCTCTCCGTGCCCCGGGTGTTCGAGAAGGTCTACAACGGCGCCCGGCAGAAGGCCGAGGCCGAGGGTAAAGGCAGCATCTTCGACCGGGCCGAGCGGGTCGCCATCGCGTACAGCGAGGCGCTGGAGACCGCGCAGGGGCCGGGCCTGGCGCTACGCGCCCAGCACGCGCTCTTCGACCGGCTGGTCTACCGCAAGCTGCGCGCCGCACTCGGCGGCCGCTGCCGCGACGCGATCTCCGGCGGTGCGCCGCTCGGCGCCCGGCTCGGGCACTTCTTCCGCGGCATCGGGGTGACCATCTGCGAGGGCTACGGCCTGACCGAGACCTCCCCCGCCGCCGCCGCGAACCTGCCCACCGGCACCAAGATCGGCACCGTGGGCCGACCCCTGCCCGGCGTGACCATCCGAATCGCCGACGACGGCGAGATCCTCATCGCCGGTGACCTGATCTTCCAGGGCTACTGGCACAACGAGTCGGCCACCGCCGAGGCGCTCACTGCGGACGGCTGGTTCCGCACCGGCGACCTCGGCCGCCTCGACGACGACGGCTACCTGACGATCACCGGACGCAAGAAGGAGATCATCGTGACCGCCGGTGGCAAGAACGTCGCCCCGGCCGTCCTGGAGGACCAGGTCCGCGCCCACCCGCTGATCAGCCAGTGCCTGGTGGTCGGCGACCGGCAGCCGTTCATCGCGGCGCTGGTCACCATCGACGAGGAGGCGCTGCCGAAGTGGCTGGCCGCGCACGGCCGGCCGGAGGCCACCAGCGTCGCCGAACTGCGCGACGACGAGACGCTGCAGGCCGAGGTCCAGGGCGCGATCGACCAGGCCAATGAGGCCGTCTCCAAGGCGGAGGCGATCAAGGTCTTCCGGATCCTGCCGCAGGACTTCACCGAGGCCACCGGCGAGCTGACCCCGTCGCTGAAGGTCAAGCGGCAGGTCGTGCACAAGACGTACGCGGCGGAAATCGCCGACATCTACCGACACTGACTACGATCCGTCACGTGCCCGCCTCACCCCCCAGCCAGCCCCAGACGCAACCCCTCGCCGCGGCCGCGCGCGTGGTGCTGCTCGCGCTGGTCGCCGTCCTGACCCTCTTCGCCACCCGCGACGTCGCCCCGCTGTGGTGGATAGCCCTGCTGGGCGTCGCCGGGCTGCCAGCCGTCCTCGCCCCGCAGCACCGGGCGCTCGGACTCCTCAGCCGGTTCGCCGAGGTGGTGGTCCTGGGCCTGGCCGCCAGCCAGGTGGCCGCCGACACGCACCTCACCGGGGTGACCGGCGGGCTGGGCGCCTCGGCGGTGCTGCCGTACCTGGCCGTGCCGGTGACCGTGACGGCGCTGCGCCGCCGGTTCCGGGAGGGGGCGGCGCTGCTCGCGGTCACCGCGGCCACGCTGCTGGTGAGCGCGGCGTTCACCGAGGTCGACGGCGGGCGGCAGCTCGGCCAGATCGGTTACCTCGTGGTCTGCGCGCAGTGGCTGATCCTGGCCGGTATCGGTCTGTACACCGCCGGCACCCTGCAGCGGGTGATGCGGGTCCGCGGCGAGGGCAAGCCCCAGCCGTACGCGGAGGCCACCCGGCTGCTGACCCAGCTCCGTACGGTCGCCCGGCAGCTGCCCGGGGCGACCCTGGACCCGGGTGGCATCTCCGAGCACCTGCTGGAGGAGCTGCGGGTGGTGGCGAAGACCGACCGGGGCGCGGTGCTCTCCGCCAGCGGCGGCGGCCGGCTGGTGGTCCTCGCCCAGGTGGGCGTGGAGCGGGTCGACTGGGAGACCACGCTCGACGCCGATTCGGCGATCGCCGACGCCTGGGCCAGCCAGCAGGCGCAGACCTCCGCCCGCTCGCAGGCCCGCTCGTCCTCCGGCGGGGAGGTGTCCGCCCTGATCGTGCCGCTGGTCGCCGGGGTCCGGACGGTCGGCCTGGTGGTTCTCGAGGCGGACACCGCGCACGCCTATCCGCCGCCCGTGGTGGCCCGGGTGACGGCGCTGACCGGCCCGGCTGCGCTGCGGCTGGAGGCGGCGCTCCTCTTCGACGAGGTGCGCTCCCTGGCGACGAACGAGGAGCGGCAGCGGCTGGCCCGGGAGATCCACGACGGGGTCGCCCAGGAGCTGGTGATGGTCGGCTACGGCATCGACAACGCCCTGGCCACCGTGCACGAGGACGCCGAGGAGACCGCCGAGTCGCTGCGCCTGCTGCGGCAGGAGGTGACCCGGGTGATCACCGAGCTGCGGCTGAGCCTCTTCGAGCTGCGCAGCGAGGTGGACCGCCACGGCGGTCTGGCCGCGGCGATCGCCGAGTATGCCCGCACCGTCGGCGCCTCGGGCGGCCTGCGGGTGCACCTGTCCCTGGACGAGTCGACCGCCCGGCTGCCCGCCGCCACCGAGGCCGAGCTGCTGCGCATCGCCCAGGAGGCGGTGACCAACGCGCGCAAGCACGCCGGGGCGGCCAACCTCTGGGTCACCTGTGAGGTGGACCCCCCGTACGCCCAGATCGAAGTGTCGGATGACGGTCACGGCATCGGTGACCAGCGGCCTGACGGGCACTACGGTCTTGCGATCATGGCCGAGAGGGCGGAACGTATCCGGGGCCGGTTGGAGATCAGGCCGCGCCAGCCCAGCGGCACAACCGTGGCGGTGGTGCTCGGTTCCTCGCCCCGGCGCGATAAGGTGCGCGGCAGCGCAGCAGCAGAAGGGGAGTAACCCGAGGATGACCACTAGTCCGACACCGGCCACCCGTACCAAGGTTCTCCTTGTCGACGATCACGACCTGATCCGCAAGGGTCTGCGACACGCCTTCGAGCGGGACCGGCAGTTCGAGGTCGTGGGCGAGGCCGCCACGGCGGCGGAGGGCGTGCGCCAGGCCGGTGCGCTCCAGCCGGACGTGGTGATCATGGACCTGCGGCTGCCCGACGGCAGTGGCCTGGAGGCCACCCGCGCCCTTCGGAAGTCCAGCGCGTCCATGGGCATCGTCGTGCTCACCATGTACGCCGGCGACGACCAGCTCTTCGGCGCCCTCGAGGCGGGCGCGAGCGCCTTCGTGCCGAAGACCGCCCCGGCCGACGAGGTGGTGGCGGCCGCCCGACACGCCGCCTCCTCCCCCAGCGCGTTCACCGCGGCCGACCTGGCTGAGGCGATGAAGCGGCGGCTGGCTCCGTCCGGCCCGCAGCTCTCCCCCCGGGAGGGCCAGGTGCTGCGGCTGCTCGCCGACGGGATGAGCGTGGCGGGCATCGCCAAGCAGCTCTTCGTCAGCGAATCCACCGCGAAGACGCACATCTCCAAGCTCTACGAGAAGCTGGGCGCCGCCAACCGTGCCCAGGCGCTGATGACCGCGCTGCGGCTCGGTCTGCTCGAGGCCCCGGACGCCCCGAAGTTCTAGAGGCGTCTTCCGCCCGCTGCCGCGGAGGCCCGTGTCCGTCACCCGGACGCGGGCCTCCCGGCGTTTGCAGGTCAGCCCGGCTGCGTAGGGTGAGCGGCCGAGCGCGCAGCGACTGTGGTCTTTGCACGGTGGCAACGGGCGGGCAGAATACCCGGGTGGCCCACGCGGGCGACGATCTCACGGGCTGTTGACAAAAAGGGGCAAGCGCATGCAGCGGCCGGACTGGGCACCCGACACGATCGACATCGAGCGCCCCAGCGTGGCCCGCATGTACGACTACTACCTCGGCGGCTCGCACAACTTCGCGGCCGACCGGGCGGCGGCCCGGGCGATGATGGACGCGGTGCCGGAGGCGCCGCTGATGGCCCAGGCCAACCGGGCGTTCCTCCGCCGCGCGGTCCAGTTCCTCGCCGACGCCGGGGTGCGCCAGTTCCTCGACATCGGCTCCGGCATCCCGACGGTCGGCAACGTGCACGAGATCGCCCAGCGGATCGACCCTGAGTCCCGGGTGGTCTACGTCGACGTCGACCCGGTGGCGGTGGCGCACAGCCGGGAGATCCTGGCCGGCAACGACCGGGCCACCGTGGTCCAGGAGGACCTGCGCCGCCCGGAGGCGATCCTGAGCCATCCGGAGGTCGGCAAGCTGCTGGACTTCTCCCAGCCGGTCGGGGTGATGATCGTGGCGGTGCTGCACTTCGTCCCGTACGAGGACCGGCCGGAGGAGATCCTGCGGACGCTGCGCGAGGCCCTGCCGCCCGGCAGCTACCTGGTGATGTCGCAGGCCAGCGACGACGGCCGCGGGGAAACCGGCGAGCGGGCGGAGGCGGAACGGGTCTACCGCCGCACCGACAGCCAGCTCTTCATCCGGAGCCGCGCCGAGCTGGCCGCGCTCTTCGACGGCTTCGAGCTGATCGATCCGGGTGTGGTCTGGGTGCCGCAGTGGCGTCCCGAGTCCCCGGAGCAGGCGGAGAACGCGGAGCAGGCGGTCTTCATGGGCGGTGTCGGGCGGCTCGGTGGGTGAGCCGGCGCTCGCCCTGACCGCCTCCTGCCCGGGCACCTTCGCCCGGGCGTGGGCGAAGGCGGTTTCCGGGACGAGCTACCTCCCGATGACCCAGGCGCAGCTCGAGGCCCTGCTCCAGCGGCTCACCGAGCGGCTGGCCGTCGCGCTCCAGGCCGAGCCGTTCGACCTGCGCATCGGGCAGCAGGTCGGCGCGCAGCTGGTGGCCGCGCACATCGCCTCGGCGGAGGGGCTGGGCCGCACCATCGAGGTGATCCAGCTCCGGCTGGTACGCGACCTCGGACTCGTCGCGGACGACGTCGAGGACCGGATGGCCCGGCTGCTGGCCACCGTGGCCACCGGGTACGCCCGCGCGCTGCGGGACCGGACGCTGGACGAGCAGGAGTCGATCCGCCGGGCCGCGATGACGGCCCGGGAGCAGGCGGAGCGGGCGCTGCGGGACAGCGAGGCCCGGTTCCGCTACCAGGCCACCCACGACCCGCTCACCGACCTGCCCAACCGCACCCTCTTCACCGAGCGGCTCTCCGCGGCGCTCGGCGAGCCCGGACGCGGCGCGGACCGCGTCGGGGTCTGCTTCCTCGACCTGGACCGGTTCAAGGTGGTCAACGACTCGCTGGGCCACCAGGTCGGTGACTCCCTGCTGGTGTGGGTGGCGCAGCGGTTGCGCCTGGTCCTCGGCGACCACCTGATCGCCCGGCTCGGCGGGGACGAGTTCATCATCCTGGTCGAGCGGGTCGGCTGCACCGAGGACGTGGTCCGGGTCGCCGAGGCGGCGCTGGCGGCGGTGAGCGAGCCGGCCCTGGTCGACGGGCACGAGTTGACCGTCTCGGCCAGCATCGGCATCGTCGAGCGTCCGGCCGCGGGTACCTCGCCGGGCGAGCTGATGCGCGCCGCGGACAGCACGCTGCACTGGGCCAAGGCGGCCGGCGGGGCACGCTGGTCCCTCTTCGACGCGGACCGCAGCCGCCGGGAGCTGGCCCGGTACGCCCTCTCCGCGGCGATCCCCGGCGCGCTGGACCGGGGCGAGTTCTTCCTCGACTACCAGCCGCTGACGTCGCTGCGCAACGGGACACTGCTCGGAGTGGAGGCGCTGGTGCGGTGGCGCCACCCCGAGCTGGGTGTGCTCCGGCCGGACAGCTTCATCGGGCTCGCGGAGGAGACGGGGCTGATCGTCCAGCTCGGCGGCTGGGTCCTGGCCGAGGCGTGCCGGGAGGCGAAGGGCTGGTCCACGGGACGGGACCAGGCCCCGTTCGTGAGCGTCAACCTGGCGGTCTGCCAGGTACGCCGCCCCGGCCTCGTGCAGGAGGTCCAGGACCTGCTCCGGCGGACCGGCCTGCCCCCCGAACGGCTCCAGCTGGAGATCACCGAGAGCACCATGATGCGCACCGTCGAGGAGCCGGTACGGGCGCTGCGGGTGCTGGCCGACCTCGGCGTCCGGATCGCCATCGACGACTTCGGCACCGGCTACTGCAACCTCGCGTACCTGCGGGACCTGCCGGTGACCGAGCTGAAGGTGGCCGGTGAGTTCGTGGCCGGGCTGCGGGCGCCGGCGACCGACCCGTCGAGCCGTACCGACGAACGGATCCTCGCCTCGCTGGTGTCGCTGGCGCACGCCCTGGACCTGACGGTCACCGCAGAGGGCGTCGAGACGGCCGACCAGGCGGACCGGCTGCGCGCGATCGGCTGCGACGCGGCCCAGGGCTGGCACTTCGGTCGCCCCGCCCCGGCCGAGAACATCCTGGCCCGCCTGCCCTGACGCGCCCCGCGGTCCCGCCCACCCCTCAGCCGGCGAGCAGGTCGGCCATCCGCTGCGCCTGGGTCTCCCAGCGCCACTCCTTCTCCACCCAGGCGCGGCCGGCCGCACCGAGCTGGCGGGCCAGGTCCCGGTCGGCGAGCAGCGTGGCGACCCGGTCGGCGAGCTGGGCGACGTCCCGACCCCGGACCACGTAACCGGTCTCCCCCTCCCGCACCGCGTCCGGCGCGCCGCCGGAATCGCCGGCCACCACCGGCAGGCCGGTGGCGCTCGCCTCCAGGTAGACGATGCCCAGCCCCTCGACGTCCAGGCCGCGGTTGCGGGTGCGGCACGGCATCGCGTACACGTCGCCGGCCGCGTAGTGCGCCGGCAGCTCCGCCGACGGCACCGAGCCGGTGAAGACAACGTCCCGCTCCACCCCGGTCTGCCGGGCCAGCTTTTCCAGCGTCGCCCGGTAGGGGCCGCCGCCGACGATGAGCAGCGCGGCGTCCGGTACCCGGCGATGGATCTCCGGCATCGCCCGGATCAGCATGTCCTGCCCCTTGCGGGGCACCAGACGGGACACGCAGACCACCACCGGCCGGTCCGCGAGGCCGAGCCGGATGCGGACCGGCTCGCCGTCGACCGACGGATGGTAGGCGTCCACGTCCACGCCCGGCGCCAGCCGGCGCAGCTCGGTCACCCCGGCCAGCACCCGGGCCAGCCGTACCCGGGTGTACTCCCCCAGATAGGTGGTCACGTCCACGCCCCGGCCGATGCGGCGCAGCGCCGTGCGGGCGCCCGGGAGCGACGCCCAACCGGCCTCGTGCCCGTGGGTCAGCGCCACCGCCCGGCGGATCCCGCTGCGCCTGCGCAGCCCGGCGGCCAGCAGCCCCAGCGGGGCCGCCGCGCCGAACCAGACCGTGTCGCAGTCGTACGCCCGGGCCAGCTTCGCCGCCCGCCGGGCGATCAGCGGGGTGGGCAGCAGCACCCGGGTGCGTTCCCGGATCACCTCGAACGGCTGGTCGGCGTCGAACTTCGCGGCGCCCCGCCAGCTCGACGCGTACACCACCACCGAGCCGGCGGGCTGGCGGACGGCCAGGTTGTGCACGAAGGACTGGATGCCGCCCGGGCGGGGTGGGAAGTCGTTGGTGATCAGCAACGTCCGGCTCATCTGCCGATCTCCCTGGCGTAGGCGCGGGCGGCGGCCATCCGCTCCACGGTGGAGGGGTGGGACGCCGAGTAGAGGTACTCCCAGCGGGGCGGGTCCGGGTCGGCCAGGTTCACCCCGGCCAGCCGGCGCTGCATCGCCTCGAAGGTCACCGGGTCGCCGGTGAGCGCGAGCGCGTGCGCGTCCGCCCGGGCCTCCACGTGCCGGGAGACCAGTGCCTGGACCGGTGTGGCGATCAGCCCGGCAACGGTGACCAGCGCGATCAGCAGTGGGAACGCGCGCGGCTCGGCGACCTGGTCGACCCCGGCCAGCCGGAGCAGGGGCGGCCACGAGCCGATCAGGTAGAGCGCGACCACGGCGGCCGCGGCGCCGAGCGCCCCGGTGAGCGTGCCGACCCAGACGTCCCGGTCCCTGGCGTGCCCCAGCTCGTGGGCGACGACGCTGGTCACCTCCTCCGGGGTCGCCTCGCGCAGCAGGGTGTCGTAGACCACCACCCGCCGCGTCGGCCCGAGCCCCGAGACGTACGCGTTGACCGCCCGGGTACGCCGGGACGCGTCGGCGACGAGCACGTCGCGTACCGGTACGCCGTCCCGCGCGGCCATGCTGATCAGCTCGCTGCGCAGCGGGCCGGGTTCCATCGGGGTGAACTTGTTGAACACCGGCTCGACGAGCACGGGCAGCACGAACGACAGCAACACGACCAGCCCGGCCGCCCCGGCCGCGCCGAACGCCCACCACCAGCGCGGGGCGAGTCGGATCACGCTGTAGAAGCCCAGCAGCACCAGCGCGCCGATGACCGCGCTGACCGCGTACGACTTGAGCAGGTCGACGGTCCACCCGCCCCAGCCCTGGGTGCTCAGCCCGTACCGGGTGAGCACGGTCTGCCGCCAGGCGGCGAAGGGCAGGGTGAGCAGGTCGGCGAGGAGCATCACGGCCAGTCCGCCGAGCACCGCCTGAGCGGCCCAGTGCCCGCCGAACGGCCGGCCGGCCAGCTCCACCAGACGGCTGCCGAGCGGGGTCAGCCCGAGGACGAGGGCCACCAGCAGGCCGACCGCGAGCGCGGAATATGCGGCGGGGCGCAGGGCGGCGTGGAAGGACCGGCCCCGGGCCACCTGGTCGACCGGGAGGGCCCGCAACGCGGCGAGCTGGTCGGCCCGGGGCGCCGGGGGGCGGTGCCAGGGGATCAGCACGGCGCCGGCGACGACGAGCGCGACGACCAGACCGGCCAGGGTCAGCACGGCCCAGCCCCGCGGGCTCACCGCGTCACCCTGACCGGGACACCGGCGGCGGGAGCGAACCGGGTCGGAGGGACCGCTTCGGCCGACAGCGGCGCACCGGACCTGCCGCCTACGCGCGTCGCCGACGGGTCAAGCCCCCCGCGCGCATCGCTGCTCCGCCGTACCCGCGTCATGCCGCCGCTCCTCCCGCCGAGCGCTCATCCTATTGCCCGGCACCGCCCCGGCGGCCGGGGTGCCCACGCACCGTGCCCGCCGTGGGACCGACCCGCTGCTGCCCGGGCCGACGGACGGCGGAACGTTCCGCCGTCGGGAGGGGGCCGACCTGCGGTAACGGAGGAACGGAGCGGCGGGATCAGGCGACCCGACGACGGCTGCCGCGGCGCCGGCGGGCGGCCGGCTCCGACGACAGCACCTCCACCTCGAAGCCGGCCCGGGCGAACACCTCGATCGCCCGGTGCTCGGCGGCGTCGAGGTCGGCCGCCGGCGACCCGGTGTCGAGCAGCGCGGTCACCAGGCAGCCGGAGCAGCCGGCGCCCCGGATCCCGCACCTGTCGCAGTCGATGAGCATGTACGCCTCCTGATGCGTCACGGCGGCGGCGGGCCGCGACACCATCGTCGCCACCCGACCACCGTCGGTCACCGGGACGCTAAGGCAGGGGTACGACAGAACCGGACAACGAGGTGAGAGCCACCGCGAATGTGATCACAAGATGTCAGGAGCGGGACAGTCGGCGCAGCAGCGAGTCGGCGCCGAGCGGGTACGCGCCGTGCCGACGGACCCCGTCGGCGACCTCGCGGTCGGAGGAGACCACCACCACCGGCCGTCCCGAGGGCTCGGCGCGGACCAGGCGGCGGATCAGCTCGTCGGCGGTCTCCCCCTTGCGGGAGAAGAGCACCCGCACCCCGCGCGGCGACGGCGGCAGGCCGTGCATCCGCTCGGCGCCGTCGAACACCACGGTGACCTCGTCTCCGGTCTGCGCGGCGATCCCGCCCAGCCCGCTGATCAGCCGCTTGCGTTGCTGCTCAAGGGACATCTCACCGAAGCCGCGCTTGGTCACGTTGTACCCGTCGACGACGAGGTGGGCGCGGGGCAGGGCGAGCAACTGGTCGAGCCGCGCCGGGTCGTCGGTGTCCCGGGCGCGGGCGGCCGTGCCGGCGGGGGTGGTCGCCGACTGGTCGGCGAAGGCGTCGGCGACGAAGTCGGCGGGCAGCTTCTCGACCGGTTCGAGGGCCAGTTCCCGGCGCAGCCCGACGGCCGCCTGGCCGATGGTTTCCAGCAGCAGCCAGAGCCGCGCGTCGTCGACCGAGCGGGCCTCCTTCGCGCTGGCCCGCGCGACCCCGGCCGCCGCCTCCGCCTCGCCCAGCCGGGCCCGGACCCGGCGCAGCTC
>JBARAE010000169.1:0-9180 GCA_049791715.1 Micromonospora sp. | reverse complement strand
GCCGCCGCCTGACCGCCGGGACCCACCGGCCGCCCGCCCCGGCTCCTGAAGACGGAAACGGGTGCGTCTGCTGTCGCCGGAGCGACAACAGACGCACCCGAAAGAGGTCAGGCGCGCACGCGCAGGTGGGTGCGGATCGCCTCCGCCAGTCGGTCGGGGGCGCCGTCGGCGTACCCGATGAACAGGCTCGGCTCGGTCAGTTCCAGCTCGACCAGGACGGGTGAGCCGTCCGGGCCGGGGATCAGGTCGACCCGCGCGTACAGCAGCCGGTCGGTGCCGCCCGGCACCGCCGCCAGCGTCTGCTCCGCGACGGCCAACTGCTCCGGCGTCCCGGAGCGGGAGCTGATCTCCTCGGGCTTGTAGAGTCCCTCGACGCCCAGGTCCGGTCCGGTCAGCATCGCCCCCTTGCGGATCGCGTGGCTGAACGCCAGGTTGTCCGGGCCGGCCAGGAAGAGCAGCGCGGTCTCGCCGGCCGTGTCCACCGCCCTCAGGTACGGCTGCACCATGGTCACCCGGCCGGCCTCGGAGAGGCGCCGCACGTGCGCCTCCGCCAACTCCCGGTGCTCCGGGTCATTCAGGTCGTACCGGCCGGTGTCCTGGCTGCCCGCGCTGACCGCGGGCTTGATGACGTACTCGCCACGGTCGGCGGGCGGAGTCCAGGTCTCACCCGGGGCCACCCAGGTCGTCGGCACGGTCGGCAGCCCGGCGGCGGAGAGCTCGGCCAGGTACCGCTTGTCGGTGTTCCAGCGGACCACGTCGGCCGGGTTCACCAGCGTCGGCACGGCCTGCGCCCAGGCGACGAACTCGTCCCGCCGCAGCGCGTAGTCCCAGGGCGAGCGGAGCACGACCAGGTCGTACGCGGACCAGTCGACGGCCGGGTCGTCCCAGACGACCGCCTCGGCGGTGACCCCGCGGGCGGCCAGCGGGGCGACGACGAGGCGGTCGTCCGGGTCGAGGTCGGAGAGCTCGGTACAGGTTACGAGAGCGACCCGGGGTTCCCCCCGGGTCGACTGGTGGTGGTTGGTCAATTTATGTCAACGGGCCATCGTGCGCCGGGCCATCGACCGCCAGAGGTCGTTGCTCGGACGCATCTGGTCCATCAGTTCACGCTCCCAGGCGTTCTCAACGGCGACCCCGGCCTTGGCGCAGGCCTGCCGCGCGATGTCGGTGCCGTCCGCGAACTGGTCGGCCCACGCCCCGTCCTCACCCACGAGGACGATCCGCGCGCCGCGCTTGCCGACGTACTCGATGACCGCCTTCGCCCCGCCGTGCCCGGCGGCGAACGACTTGATGCCCGAGACCAGGCCGTTGGGGGCCTGCTCCGGAGCGGTCTTCTCAGCCGTCAGCGTCGTATCGGAACCATCTGCCATGACGCGAAGCCTAAGCAGAGTTCCACCCGCGTGCGCGAGTTCCATGCACAATTTGTGACGCCAATTACCAACACGTTTAAGGAAGACCACAGGGATTTTGCCCGGGCATGTCGGAAAGCTCCGGACGAATCAGACAGGCAAGATCGTCACTATCTGTCCTGATTGAGCCGACCTCACTCACGTCGCAAAAAATCCGAAAAAATCTTCTGGCGTGCCGAGGACGATCCACCCGGGTGACGCCCGGTGGGGCGCTCAGATCAGGGCGTCGAGCGCGACGGCAGCGAAGAGAATGGTGAGGTAGGTGGTGGACCAGTGGAAGAGCCGCATGGGCTTGACCGCCTCACCCCGCGCCGCTCGGCGGCAGAGCTTGTGCGCCTCCACCACGAAGATGCCCCCGACCACCAGCGCGGTGACGCCGTAGATCGGGCTCATCCCCAGCGGCCAGACGGCCAGCGAGGAGAGGAGAGTCAGCCAGGAGAAGACGATGATCTCCGCGTTCACCCGGCGGACCGAGGCCACCACCGGCAGCATCGGGATGCCGGCCCGGGCGTAGTCCGCCTTGTACTTGATGGCCAGCGCGTAGAAGTGCGGCATCTGCCAGAAGAAGACCACCGCGAAGAGCCCCCACGCCGCCGGGGCCAGCGAGCCGGTGACCGCGGCCCAGCCGATCAGCACCGGGGCCGCCCCGCACGCGCCGCCCCAGAAGGTGTTGGCGGCCGTGGTGCGCTTCAGCCACAGCGTGTAGACCAGGTCGTAGTAGGCGATCGCGGCCAGGGTCAGCCCGGCCGCCAGCCAGTTGGTGAACGCCGCCATCATGGCGACCGAGATCACCGCCAGCACCAGCCCGAAGACCAGCGCGTTGCGCGGCGACACGGTGTGCGCCGGCAGCGGACGACGCTTGGTGCGCCGCATCAACTGGTCGATGTCCCGGTCGATGTAGCAGTTGAGCACGCTGGCCGCACCGGCGGCGAGGGAGCCGCCGATCAGCACCACCGCGACCAGCCAGAGCGACGGCATACCGCCGTCCGCGAGCATCATCGCCGGCACGGTGGTGACCAGCAGCAGCTCGACGATCCGCGGCTTGGTCAGCGCGACGTACGCGGCGACCACCGCCCGGACGTCCCGACGGCCGGCCGCCGACGCCTCGGCCCCCGTGCGCACCGGCGGCTGCCCGGCAGAGTTGCTGACGGGGCGCTCGGTGATCATGCTCACGGATTGCCACCTTCCGGCGTCGGCAGGGGGAGATCGGATCGGGCCGGACCCGTCGGGGCCCACACACCGCCCCACACACTACGCGTCGTCGTTTTCGCTGCCCCGGAGACCCGAGAACGGTGCGGGCCGTCACAGTCCGCGGGAACGGCCGATCCGGTCGGAGGAGCACCAAACGGCATGCCGAGATCCCCGGGCGCACGTTTAGAACCGCTCGATAGGGTCATCAGTGAGGGTTCCGCCCATCTGCCGAGGAGCACAACCATCGTGGCTGCCAACCGACCCGAGCAACCCGCTCTCAACTGGTCCGACCTCGACCGCAGGGCCGTCGACACGGTCCGCGTGCTGGCCATGGACGCCGTGGAGAAATCCGGCAACGGCCACCCGGGCACGGCGATGAGCCTCGCCCCCGCGGCGTACCTGCTCTTCAACCGGGTCATGCGGCACAACCCGGCCGACCCGAACTGGCCCGGCCGCGACCGGTTCGTGCTCTCCGCCGGGCACTCCAGCCTGACCCTCTACATCCAGCTCTTCCTCTCCGGCTACCCGCTCAGCCTGGAGGACCTCAGATCCCTGCGGCAGTGGGGCTCGCTCACCCCGGGCCACCCGGAGCACGGACACACCCCGGGCGTGGAGACCACCACCGGCCCGCTCGGCCAGGGCCTGGGCAACGCGGTCGGCATGGCGATGGCGGCCCGCCGCGAACGCGGCCTCTTCGACCCCGAGCCCGAGACCGGCGAGTCGGTCTTCGACCACGACATCTGGTGCATCGCCTCGGACGGTGACATCGAGGAGGGCATCTCCCACGAGGTCAGCTCCCTCGCCGGCCACCAGCAGCTCGGCAACCTCTGCGTCATCTACGACGACAACGAGATCTCGATCGAGGACGACACGCGGATCGCCAAGAGCGAGGACGTCGCCGCCCGCTACGAGGCGTACGGCTGGCACGTGCAGACCGTCGACTGGCGTCGCGGCGACGCCGACCAGGGCGACTACCACGAGGACGTGGAGGCGCTGTACCAGGCGCTGCTGGCCGCCAGGGCGGAGACCGGGCGCCCCTCCTTCATCGCCCTGCGCACGATCATCGGCTGGCCCGCGCCGAACAAGAAGAACACCGGCAAGATCCACGGCTCGGCGCTCGGCGCCGACGAGGTGAAGGCCACCAAGGAGATCCTCGGCTTCGACCCGCAGCGCACCTTCGAGGTCGACGAGGAGGTGCTCGACCACGCCCGTCAGGTGATGGAGCGCGGCGCGCAGGCGCAGCAGGCGTGGAACGGGGCGTACGAGTCCTGGGCGAAGGCCAACCCGGAGCGTAAGGCGCTCTGGGACCGGATGGCCGTCCGGAAGCTGCCGGACGGCTGGGCCGACGCGCTGCCCACCTTCCCCGCGGACGCCAAGGGCGTCGCCACCCGGGCCGCCTCGGGCAAGGTCCTGGAGGCGCTGGCCCCGCTGCTGCCCGAGCTGTGGGGCGGCTCGGCCGACCTCGCGGAGAGCAACAACACCACGATGAAGGGCGAGCCGTCGTTCATCCCGGCGGTGCACGCCACCAAGGACTTCCCGGGCGACGAGTACGGCCGCACCCTGCACTTCGGCATCCGTGAGCACGCCATGGGCGCGATCCTCAACGGCATCGCCCTGCACGGCGGAACCCGCCCCTACGGCGGCACGTTCCTGGTGTTCAGCGACTACATGCGCCCGTCGGTCCGGCTCGCCGCGCTGATGAAGCTGCCGGTGGTCTACGTCTGGACGCACGACTCGATCGGCCTCGGCGAGGACGGCCCCACCCACCAGCCCGTGGAGCACCTGACCGCGCTGCGGGCCATCCCCGGCCTGGACGTGGTCCGCCCCGCGGACGCCAACGAGACCGCCTGGGCGTGGCGGCAGGCCCTCGAGCACACCGACCGGCCGACCGCGCTGGCGCTCAGCCGCCAGGCGCTGCCGACCGTGGACCGGTCGCAGCTGAGCGGCGCCGAGGGTGTCGCCAAGGGCGGCTACGTGCTGGCCGAGGCGTCCAACGGCAAGCCGCAGGTGATCATCGTCGGCACCGGCTCCGAGGTGCAGCTCTGCCTCACCGCCCGGGATCGGCTCGAGGCCGACGGCACCCCCACCCGGGTCGTCTCCATGCCCTGCCAGGAGTGGTTCTTCGAGCAGGACGAGGCGTACCGGGAGTCGGTCCTGCCGCGCGGGGTAAAGGCTCGGGTGAGCGTGGAGGCGGGCATCGCGATGTCCTGGCGCGGGATCGTCGGCGACTGCGGCGAGAGCGTGAGCCTGGAGCACTACGGCGCGAGCGCCCCGCACACCGTGCTCTTCGAGCAGTTCGGGTTCACCCCCGACCGGATCGTGGCCGCCGCGCACGCGGCGCTCACCCGGGTGGGCGAGATCACCGGTTTCACGACCGGCAACTGAGGGGAGCGTGGACGGCATGACGGACAGGCTGGGTGAGCTGAGCGCCGCCGGGGTGGCGATCTGGCTCGACGATCTTTCCCGGGTACGACTGAGCTCCGGCGGGCTGGACCAGCTGCGCCGGGAGAAGCACCTGGTCGGGGTGACATCCAACCCGACCATCTTCGCGAAGGCGCTGAGCGACGCGGACGAGTACAACTGGCAGCTCAAGGACCTCGCCACCCGTGAGCTGGAGGTCGAGGAGGCCGTCCGCCTGCTCACCACGTACGACGTGCGGTGGGCGTGCGACGTGATGCGGCCGGCGTACGACGCGAGTGCCGGGGTCGACGGCCGGGTCTCCCTCGAGGTGGACCCCCGGCTGGCCCACGAGACGGACAAGACGGTCGCCGAGGCCAAGGGGCTGTGGTGGCTGGTGGACCGCCCCAACCTCTTCATCAAGATCCCGGCCACCGAGGCCGGACTTCCGGCGATCACCGCGACCCTGGCCGAGGGGATCAGCGTCAACGTCACGCTGATCTTCGGCTTGGACCGCTACTCGGCGGTGATGGAGGCCTTCCTCGCCGGTCTGGAGCAGGCCAAGGCGAACGGGCACGACCTGTCCAAGATCGGCTCGGTGGCGTCGTTCTTCGTCTCCCGGGTCGACACCGAGGTCGACAAGCGGCTGGAGAAGATCGGCTCGGACGAGGCCAAGGCGCTGCGCGGCAAGGCCGCTGTGGCCAACGCCCGGCTGGCGTACGAGCGCTACTGCGAGGTCTTCGCCTCGGACCGCTGGCAGGCCCTGGCCGACGCCGGCGCCCACCCGCAGCGCCCCCTGTGGGCCTCCACGTCGACGAAGAACCCGGACTACCGGGACGTCATCTACGTCGAGGAGCTGATCGCTCCCGGCACGGTCAACACCATGCCGGAACCGGTCATCCACGCCTTCGCCGACCACGGTGAGATGCGGGGCGACACCATCACCGGCGCGTACGACGACGCCCGCAAGGTCTTCACCGACCTGGAGTCCGTCGGCGTGGACATGTCCGACGTGATCGCCACCCTGGAGCGCGAGGGCGTCGAGAAGTTCGAGGCGAGCTGGCTGGAGCTGCTCGACGGCGTGCGCAAGTCGCTGGCCGAGGCGGGCAAGGGCGCCGGCAAGCCCGGAAAGGCCGCCAAGGGCAGCGCGAAGGCCGCCGAGCAGGCCGGAGGCAACGCGTGACGGACGGCCGCGGAGGCGCCTCGGGGCACCGCCCCGGGGCGCTCCACGCCGTCGTCGGACCCGGCGAGGAGGCGACGTGAGCGACCTGCTGGCCGGACGGGCGGACGCGGCGGCCGGGTTTGCGGTGTACGGCGCGGACACGGTCGACCGGTCCGCGCCCGCGTCCGTACGGGACGCCCTGGTGGCCCGGGGCGTCCCGGCCAAGCTGGCCGCGAAGGACCCGACGCTGTGGGGCCCGGAGGCCGAGGCGGAGGCCCGGGTCCGGCTCGGCTGGTTGGACACCCACCAGCGCAGCCGCGAACTCCTCCCCCAGCTCGCCGAGCTGACCGAGGAGCTGGCCGACCTCGACCACGTGGTGCTCGCCGGTATGGGCGGCTCGTCGCTCGCCCCGGAGGTGATCGCCCGGACCCTCGGTCGGCCGCTGACGGTGCTGGACACCACCGACCCGGGGCAGGTCCGCGCGGCGCTGGCGGACCGGCTGGAGCGGACCGTGGTGGTGTTCTCCAGCAAGTCCGGCGCCACCGTGGAGACCGACAGTCACCGGCGCGCCTACTGGCAGGCGTTCCTCGACGCCGGCATGACCGAGGCGGAAGCGGCGCGGCACTTCGTCGTGGTGACGGATCCCGGTTCGCCACTGGAGGCGACCGCGAACGAGATGGGCGTGGTCACCATCTTCGCCGACCCGGACGTCGGTGGCCGGTACTCGGCGCTGACCGCGTTCGGCCTGGTGCCCACGGCGCTGGCCGGCGTGGAGGTGACCGCCCTGCTCGACGAGGCCGAGGCGCTGGCCGGGTCGCTCGGCCGCGACGGCGACAACCCCGGCCTGGCGCTGGGTGTCGCGCTCGGCGCGGCCGCCACCACCGGCCGCGACAAGGTCGCCCTGGTCCCCGACGGGACCGGGATCGACGGACTGGGTGACTGGGCCGAGCAGTTGATCGCCGAGTCGACCGGCAAGGCCGGCGTCGGCATCCTGCCGGTGGTGGTCGAGTCCCCGCAGGCTCCCGGTGCCACCGGCCACGACGTGCTGACCGTGACCTACGGGGGCGCGCTCGACCCCGCCGCGGTGCCGGGTGGCGGCTGCGCCCCGGACGTGGCGGTCAATGGACCGCTCGGCGCCCACTTCCTGGCCTGGGAGTACGCCACGGCGGTCGCCGGGGTGGTACTCGGCGTCGACCCGTTCGACCAGCCGAACGTCACCGAGAGCAAGGAGAACACCGCCCGCATCCTGGCCTCCGGTCCGCCGGCGGAAACACCCTCGTTCACGGAGGGCGCCATCGAGGTGTACGCACCGGCAGGCGCGCCGGGCGACCTGGCCGGCGTCCTGCGCTGGCTGCTCGACGGGCTGGGCGGGGACGGCTACCTGGCGGTGATGGCGTACCTGGACCGGCACGCCGACGCCGCGGTGGCCGGGTTGCGCCCGCTGCTGGCGGAGGCCGCCGGACGGCCGGTGACCTTCGGCTGGGGGCCGCGCTTCCTGCACTCCACCGGCCAGTACCACAAGGGCGGCCCGCGGGTCGGCAGCTACCTTCAGCTGACCGGCGCGGTCACCGACGACCTGCCGGTACCGGGACGCCCGTACAGCTTCGGGGAGCTGCAGGCGGCGCAGGCCGCCGGCGACCGGCAGGCCCTGGCCGGGCGGGAGCGACCGGTGCTGCGACTGCACCTGACCGAGCGGGCGGCGGGCGTCGCCCAGCTGCTCGATACGGCCGAACGGACACGGACGTGACGATGAATGACGTCAACCAGGCGGAGCGAGGAGGCGGTGTGAGCGCGAGGAGTGAGCCGGTTTTGCGAGCCCCGCAGTCGCGAACTGAGGTGACCCAGTGAGCGCGAGGAGTGAGCCGGTTTTGCGAGCCCCGCAGTCGCGAACTGAGGTGACCCAGTGAGCGCGAGGAGTGAGCCGGTTTTGCGAGCCCCGCAGTCGCGAACTGAGGTGACCCCGGTGAACCCGCTGCGCGACCCCCAGGACCGGCGGCTGCCGCGGATCCCCGAGCCGTGCGCTCTGGTGATCTTCGGGGTCACCGGTGACCTGGCCCGCAAGAAACTGCTGCCCGCGGTCTACGACCTGGCCAACCGGGGGCTGCTGCCGCCCAGTTTCATGGTCCTCGGCTTCGCGCGGCGGGACTGGGGCGACGGTGACTTCGAGTCGCTGGCGCACGAGGCGGCGAAGAAGCACGCCCGGACGCCGTGGCGGGAGGAGGTGTGGTCCCGGCTGGCCGGCAACATCAAGTTCGTCGGCGGGTCGTTCGACGACGACGCGGCCTTCGATCACCTCGCCGCCAGTCTGGACGAGCTGCGCGAAACCCACGGCATTCCCGGCAACGCCGCCTTCTACTTCTCCATCCCCCCGGCGGCCTTCCCGGTGGTGCTCAAGCAGCTCGCCCGCACCGGCATGGCGGACAACGCCAAGTCCGGCGGCTGGCGCCGGGTGGTGGTCGAGAAGCCGTTCGGCCACGACCTGCCCTCGGCGAAGTCGCTCAACGACCTGGTCGACGACGTCTTCACCCGCCAGGACGTCTTCCGGATCGACCACTACCTGGGCAAGGAGACGGTCCAGAACATCCTCGCCCTGCGGTTCGCCAACAACCTGTTCGAGCCGCTGTGGAACTCCAAGTACGTCGACTCGGTGCAGATCACCATGGCCGAGGACGTCGGCATCGGCACCCGGGCCGGCTTCTACGACTCCGCCGGCGCGGCCCGGGACGTGCTCCAGAACCACCTGCTCCAGCTTCTCGCGCTGGTGGCGATGGAGGAGCCGACCAGCTTCGACGCGGACGAGATCCGGACCGAGAAGCTCAAGGTGCTCAGGGCGATCACTGTGCCGAAGGACGTCGCCCGGGACACCGTCCGCGGGCAGTACCTGCCCGGCTGGGTCGGCGGCGAGCGCGCGGTGGGCTACCTGGAGGAGGAGGGCGTGCCGGCGGACTCCACCACCGAGACCTACGTGGCCGTCCGGCTCGGCATCCAGAACCGCCGCTGGGCGGAGGTGCCCTTCTACAT
>JBARAE010000168.1:0-5014 GCA_049791715.1 Micromonospora sp. | reverse complement strand
GGCGTCCGTCGCGCCGACCATGCCGGGCATCTCGCTGGTGGCCGAGGCGATACGGTCGGGCAGCACCAGGCCGCCGTGGGCCGGGGCCATCGGGCCGGCGGGCCAGGTGGTGCGCTTGAGCAGCTGCTCGCGATCCTTCTCGTCCCCGGAGATGAACGCCGTCGTCGCCTGGTTCCCGTCGTTGAAGGCACGGTAGGTCCACATGGACGGGCGGTCAGACTCCTCGACTTGGAGCAGCTGCCCGTCCTTCACCACCAGCCGGTTCGGGGTGAGGTACTGGGCGACGCCTTCCTGCACGACAGCCATCCACGTCTGACCTTCCGACGTGCACTTGACGGGTGTGCTCCCGGGCAGGCCGGACTTCGGCCGCCGATATCCGGGATCCCACCGCGCTGCGAGGTAGAGGGTGTGCGGCTCGGCGATGCAGGGGTCGAAGGTCGTGACCTTGCTCGTCCGCCAGCCCTCCGGGACGGCGACCGACAGGCCACCCAGGCTCACCGTGGTCCCGGGCGCCCCGGTGGCCTCGGACCGGTCCTGGGCCGCCGTTCCGAGGGGCAGGGCCACGACGGCCGCGACCGCGGCCGCGGCGGCGACGGAGCTGGCAGTTCCCCAGGCACGGCGGCGGCGCTGCACGCTGCGCCGCCCGAGGCTGACCAGCCGGGAGGTGGGATCGGTCTCGGTCGGCGTCACGGAGGCGGCTGCGCGTTCGAGTAGTTCGCTGACGTGAGTGGGATTCACGGGGTCTCCTTGGAAGATTCGACGAATAGACCGCTGGCGCGCAACGCCGCCAGGGCACGGGACGTGCGGCTCTTGACCGTTCCCACCGCAACGCCGAGGGTCTGCGCCACCTCGGCCTCGGAGGCGTCGGCCCAGAACCGCAACACGAGCACCACCCGCTGGTCGGCGGGCAGCCGGCGCAGACTGGCGAGCACCTGCACGCTGAGATCGGACTGATCCGCGAAGCCACGACGGGACGCGTCCGGCAGATCCTCGGTCGGCACCTCGTCGCGCCAGCGGCGGCGCCTGGCCCGCATCGCGGTACGGACCATCACCTGCCGGACGTACGCCTCCGGTCGCCCGTCCGGCACGCTCAACCGATGCCACGACCGATAGGCCGCGATCAGGCCCTCCTGGGCGAGGTCCTCGCCCAGCCGGCCGTCACCGGTCAGCAGCGCGCCGAAGCGAACGATCTCGCGGTACCGGCTGGCGACGAAGTCCTCGTAGCCGGCGGGTTCCGCTCTTCGAAGCAAGCCCATACCTAATTAAGGGTCCTGGACCTGCCCGATGGTTCCCCCTGCCTGGCCGCTGGTGACGGCAGCGATTCCCCGCCAAGGCGGGGCAGCCGCACGTCAGGTGCCCAGGTGCCCCACCGCGGCACCCGCCATCGACGTCGGGGAGCAGGCCTGTACCGCGGTGTGCGGGCGGAGTCACGGTGGAGATGGGCGTGAGGGAGAGGAGCGGTTACGTGGCAGCGGAGACGTTTCCCAGCGACCTTTCCGGCCTTCTGGGCCACCCTGGAACACCGGCCGGAACTTGGTCGATGGCGTTTCGAGATCATCGACTACGTCAACGCCCGATCCCAGCACGACGCCAATGGCCGCCGCCAGATGAACGCCGGCCACGAGCCAGCCGGGAGGCGAAGCGGCCGACGGTAAAAGCACGGCCCTCCTACGGATCGGAAGGTTGAGGTTCGAGTCCCTTCTGGCGCGCTGAAAGCTGTCCTAGTCCTAAAGTTCCTGGACCGGACGTGACAGCAGGCAGAACTCGTTGCCTTCAGGATCAGCAAGCACGACCCAGCTCGCGTCGGAGGACTGTCCCACATCGACGCGTCGTGCACCGAGGGTGAGCAACCGGTCAAGCTCTTCCGCGGTGGACACGCCGTCGGCACGCAGGTCGAAATGCAACCGATTCTTGATGATCTTGCCCTCTGGCACAGCCACCACGTCGATCATCGGCCAGGAACGGTCGGAGGCTGCGATGGTGATCACCTCGCCATCCTCATCAACAACCTGCCAGCCGAGAACCGAGCACCAGAAGTCGGCGATCAGTTGCGGTCGGATGGCGTCGATGGCGATGACGGCAAGGCGGCTCGGCATGCCGTCATCTTCACCCACTCGCGGTGATGCACCAGCCCCAGCGCGGCGCTCGTGTCGACACAGCCGACCAGATGGGGGTGTACGGGCAGGGGACTGGCCATAGAACACGCGCAGGAGGACGGTTGCGCGACTGCCATACCTAGAACTACTATGCATGGCAGTTCTAGGGTTAGGTGGTCGCATGCACATCACCAAGGACCTGGTCGCGGCCTCGGCGACGCCGCTCGTCCTGGGGATCCTCGCCGACGGGGAGAGCTACGGCTACGCCATCCTCAAGCAGGTCAACGAGCTGTCGGGCGGGCAGTTGGAGTGGACCGACGGCCTGCTCTACCCACTGCTGCACCGCTTGGAGCGGCTCGGCCACGTCGAGTCGGCCTGGGAGACCCCGCCCGGGGGGCGCCGCCGCAAGTACTACCGCATCACCGACCAGGGTCGAGCCGAGCTCGCCGAGCAGCGCCGCCAGTGGGCCACGGTCGTCGACGCCCTGCGGGGCGTCTGGAGCACGACTCACTCCATCAAACCGATCATGGCACCGGCATGGGAGGCGGGACGATGACCGTCGACCGCGACAACGATCTTGAGGGCCAGATCGCCGAGTGGCGGGCCTACATGCAACGCCGGCGGGAGTTGCGGCACACCGATGCCGAGGAGCTGGAAGACCATCTCCGCAGCCGGATCACCGAGTTGAGCGAGAGCGGCCTGCGAAACGACGAGGCGTTCCTCATCGCCGTCAAACGCATGGGCAGCCTCGACGAGCTGTCGCGGGAGTTCGCTCGCGAGCATTCCGAGCGGCTGTGGAAGCAGCTTGTGCTGCCCGGCGAGCCGGACGCGCCCACCGCCGCCCGGTCTCGTCGCGAGCTGGCGGTCATGGTGCTGTGTGCGGCCGTCGCGGCGCTCGCGATCAAGGTGCCGGGCCTGTTCGGGCTCGACCTGTCGGGGGACGACGACGCCGGCTTCTACGCGCGCAACGCCAGCCTCTTCGCGCTGCCGGCGCTGGCCGCGTACTTCGCCTGGCAACGCCAGGTCGGTCTGCGCGTCGTCGGGGTGCTGGCGTCGCTGTTCGTTCTCGGCGCGGTCGCCGCGAACGCGTATCCGCTGGCCGATGACTCGCAGAGCATCGTGCTCACGGCGATCCACCTGCCGCTCGCGCTGTGGCTGGTGGTCGGCGTTGCCTACGTGGGCGGTGACTGGCGCTCAGACCGGCGACGGATGGATTTCATCCGGTTCACCGGGGAGTGGCTGATCTACTTCGCCCTCCTCGGACTGGGTGGCGGCGTGCTCATGGCCTTCACGGCGGGCACCTTCAGGGCCATCGGCCTCGACGCCGAGGGATTCATCCAATCGTGGCTGCTGCCCTGCGGCGCCGTGGCCGCGGTCATCGTGTCGGCATGGCTGGTGGAGGCCAAGCAGAGCGTCATCGAGAACATGGCGCCGGTGCTCACCCGTGTCTTCACCCCGCTGTTCGCGGCCACGCTGCTGGCCTTCCTGGCCGCTGTCATCTGGACCAACAACGGCATCGACGTCGAGCGTGACGTACTCATCCTCTTCGACCTGCTGCTCGTCATCGTGCTGGGCCTGCTGTTGTACGCCATCTCCGCCCGAGACCTCGCGGCCCGCCCCGGCCTTTTCGACCGCTTGCAGCTCGCGCTGGTCGTCAGCGCTCTGATCATCGACGTCCTGGTGCTGCTGGCGATCACGGGCCGGATCACCGAGTGGGGTTTCAGCCCCAACAAGACCGCGGCGTTGGGTGAGAACGTCATCCTGCTCACCAATCTGGCCTGGTCGGCGTGGCTGTTCCTCGGCTTCCTGCGTGGCCGCATGCCCTTCGCCCGTCTGGAGCACTGGCAGACCCGTTACGTGATCGTGTACGCGATCTGGGCCTGGGCTGTCGTCCTCGTTTTCCCGCTCGTGTTCGGCTTCGCCTGAGCCGAATCTGGCCCGGCTCGCCCTGCCGCTACAGGGCAGGGTTGAGCGGTCTCGACGGCTTCTCGGCGGTACAGGCGGGGAGCAGTAGTGCGGCGCCCCGCAGGCTGGCGGCGAGGACGCTGTTCACAAGGGGTGGTAGATCGGCGATCATCAGGGCCGACGTCGAGACCGGCTGCGGCACGTCCAAGGGGACGGGACGGTGGCGGGTCGCGGAGGGAATGGCACGTGACCAGGTACGTGATCGGGCCGGACGTGGCCCTTCAATTGGCCCGCGACGAGACCGTCATCCCCGATGAGCACCAGCTCCTCGCTCCAACGCTTCTCCGTTCACAGCTGCTGTCGCTCCTCTATCAAGCAGTCCGCCGCGGTGAGGTGACCAAGAAGGACGCCGGCCGCCTGCTCAACCACGTACGAGGACTACGGATTCGACTGCTCGGCGACCGCGTCCTTCAGAACGTCGCGTGGAAGGTCGCCGACCAACTCGGGTGGGACGACACGTTCACCGCCGAGTACATCGCCCTGACCCAGCTCCAGGCCGACGCGTTCATGACGCTTGATGCACAGCTCGCCCACGCCGTGAAGGGGCTGGTCGCGACGGCACCCATCGAGGCCCTGTCCTGATCTGACGCCTGATGTGTTCGGGTCGCGAGGCGGGCGCAAGCTGCATGTCTCGTCCTTCGCCTCGTATGCCCGAGTTGACCTGGCGGTGCACGATGTGGTGATGGCGCACCGGCGGGAACCCCAGCGAGGTGACGACCCGCTCGAGTACATGACGGGCGACCACCCCAGTCCGTACCTGTTCGAGTCGCAGATGGCGATGCTGGGTCGGATGGGTAGCGGCTGGACACCGCGGCGCCGGTTCTTCGCCCGCCTGTTCGCGGGGTTGGCGCTGCTGCCGTTCGTGGTCGGCCTCGTCCGGGGTGTCATCGCGCTGGTGCGCTGGATCCTCGCGTGGTGACCGGAGACGACGAGCAGTCGCGAGCCTGACCGGC
>JBARAE010000167.1:0-11951 GCA_049791715.1 Micromonospora sp. | reverse complement strand
GTTGAGGATCACCCCGTCGGCCTCGGCGGCGGCGAGCCGCAGCATGCCGGGGCGCAGCGCGGCGAGCAGCACCGGTGGCGGTACGGCCGGCGGGCGTTCCAGGGTGAACCGTCGCACCGTGAAGGTGTCGTACGCCTGGTCGACGGTGTTCCCGCGCAGCGCGGCGTGGAGGAACCGCAGCACGTCGCGGGTACGCCGGAACGGCTCCTCGAAGGGGACCGCGTTCCAGTCCTGGACCACGACCGGCGAGGAGGCGCCGATGCCGAGGGCGAAGCGCCCGGGGGCGGCCTCGGCGAGGGCCGCGGCGGTCATCGCCAGCAACCCCGGTCCGCGGGTGAAGACCGGGGCGATCGCGGTGCCGAGGCGGAGCCGCGGCTGCCAGGCGGCGGCGAGCGTCAGCGGGGTGAACGCGTCGGTGCCGGCCACCTCCGACGACCACACGTCGGTGAAGCCGGCCCGGTCGAGGGCCGCGTAGACCGCGGCGTGGTCGGCGAGCGGGACGCCGCTCAACGGCACTGTCATGCCCCATCGGTTCGTCACCCGTCGATCGTGCCCGCCGACCGACGTCGGGATCAAGATCTCGGCGGCGGTGATACGGACGATACACAACGCGACGCCCGGAAAGAGTGTTACGACTGCCAGGTGGGCTGCACCGACGGCGGGGACCGCCGATCATGACGACCGCCGAGGCCGGCGGCCTGCTGCCCAACGCGGGCGCTGCGAAGCGCGCGACGTTCCTGGAGCTCTTCTTCGACCTGGTGTACGTCTTCGCGCTCACCCGGATCTCCGCCCGCGCCTTCGAGGACCTCGCGGTGGAGCCGGGGCACGCGGACGTGTGGCGAGCGGTCACCGGCGGCGGCAAGACCCTGCTGCTGCTCTTCGCCCTCTGGTCGGTGTGGCAGGGCACGGCGTGGACCACCAGCCGGTACGACCCGTACCACATCTGGCTGCAGACCGTCGTGATCATCGCGCTGGCCGCCAGCATGGTGATGGGCGTGGCGATCCCCCGGGCGTTCAGCGAGACCGCCCTGGCGTTCGCCGCGGCGTACGTGGTGGCGCAGGTGTCCCGCCCGGCGATCCTGCTGGTGGCGCTGGGTCGGCACCAGTACCGCTGGCTGAAACTCCGGATGCTGATCGTGTTCAGCGGGACCGGGGTGCTCTGGCTCACCGGCGCGCTCCTGCCCACCAACGGCACGGTGGTGCTGTGGACGCTGGCGCTGGCCCTGGAGTACCTGGCAGCCCATTCCGGCTGGCCGGTGCCGGGGCTGGGCCGGTCCACGGTCTCCCGCTGGGACATCGCCGGCGAGCACCTGGCCGAGCGGTACCAGCAGTTCTTCCTCGTCGCCCTCGGAGAGACGATCCTGGTCGCCGGCTTTTCCTACAGCGCGAACCCGTTCAGCCCGCAACGGACCTCCGCCTTCGCCGCGGCGCTCGTGACCTCGATCCTGCTGTGGCGAATCTACGTGCAGCGGGCCGGGCAGATCCTCGGCGAGGCGGTCACCAAGGCCGCCCATCCGGCGACCATCGGCCGGTCCGCCGCCGACACCCACCTGGTGATGGTGATCGGCCTGGTGGCCACCGCGATCGGCTACGAACTGGTCCTCGACCATCCGCTCGGGCACAACGAGATCCCGTGGATCGCGATGACTTTCGGCGGCCCGGCGATCTTCCTGGCCGGTCGGGCCCGCTTCGAGTACGAGGTGTTCGGCCGGGTGTCGCCGTCCCGCTGGATCGCGATCCTCGTCCTGCTCGCGCTCACCCCATTCCTGCTGCACGTCGCGCCGCTGCTGTCCGCGGCGGCGGCCGCCGTGGTGCTGCTGGCCGTCGCGATCGCCGACGCCCGGCGGGCCTGGGGCCGGCCGTCGGAGCCCGCCGCGCCACCCTTCTGACCGTTGCCGGTCCGGCGCTAACATCCGCAGGTGACCTTCTCCATCGTCGCCCGATCCGCCGACGGCCGCCTGCACGGCGTCGCCGTGGCCAGCAAGTTCCTCGCCGCCGGCGCCCTCGTCCCGGCCGCCGAAGCGGAGGTCGGGGCCGTCGCCACCCAGGCGCACGTCAACCTCGCGTACCGGCCCCAGGGGCTGGCGCTGCTGCGTACCGGGGTGGCCGCCGCCGACGTGGTGGCCGGGCTGATCGCCGCCGACCCGGGCCGGGACGACCGGCAACTCGGGGTGGTCGGGGTCACCGGCGAGGGCGCCACCTGGACCGGGCCGCGCTGCCACCCGTGGGCCGGCGGCCAGGCCGGGGACGGCTGGGCCGCGCAGGGCAACATCCTGGCCGGCCCGCACGTCATCGACGCGGTCCGCGACGCCTGGCTGGGCGGCGGCGGGCTGCCGTTCCCGCAGCGCCTGCTCGGCGCGCTGCACGCCGGTGACCGGGCCGGCGGTGACCGGCGTGGTCGGCAGAGCGCCGGCCTGCTGGTGGTCGAGCGGCACGGCGGGTACGCGGGCACCGGCGACACCCTGATCGACCTGCGGGTGGACGACCACGCCGACCCGGTCACGGAACTGGCGCACCTGCTCGACACCCACACCATGCTCTTCGGGAAGCCGGACCCGGCCACCCTCCGGGATCTGACCGGGCCGCTGGCGGACGAGGTGGCCGGGCTGCTGGCCGCCGTCGGTCACCCCGTGGGCGCGGCCGGCCTGGACGACGCGCTCGCGTCCTGGGCGGGCGTGGAGAACCTCGAGGAGCGGTTGGTCCTCGGCCGGATCGACCCGACCGTCCTGGACCACCTGCGCCGCAGCGCCCCGCACGCACCGGCCGCCCGCGTCGGCGACTGATCCACCCGCCCGGCACCCGACCGCGGTTGCCGGCCGGCCCGACCCTCAGCACCTGGACCTCGGCCTGCTCCGGCGGTGATGAGCCGCCGCCGGAATCGCCGACCCCCGCGAGGGGCACCCCAGGTCAGCCGGCGAACGAGAGCCAGCGGAACCCGGCATCCTCAACCAGCGTCCGCTCCCGCTCGGTGAGCCCGACCCGGCCGGTCGCCTTGCGGATCAGCGTCAGGGGATCCCAACCGAGGCCGCCCGGGGCGGGCCGCCCGCCGGTCAGCAGGTCGGCCACCACACTCGCTGCCGTCGGGGTCAACCACGGCCGCCGGTCCAGTGCCTCGGCCAGATCCAGGCCGTGCACGCCGACCTCGACCACCCGGGTACGGAGGAACTCGGTGAGGGTCATCGGGTCGCCGTGCCGGGTGCGAACCAGCCGCCCGGGCGGCTGCCCGGCGATCGCCACGTCAGTGGCCCGCCAGGCCCGCGCGAAGTCGGCCGCCACCGCCGGTACGCCGCTTGACTCCCCCGCCTCCCGCCGGGCGCTGTCGATCCGGGCCCGGTCCACCTCGGGCGTGAACTTGGCGGCCCCGAAGTACCCGGCGGCATCCACCTCCGCCCGGGGCGGGGCCGGCGCGGCGAGCATGCCGACCAGACGTCCCGCCCCGGTGCGGACGTGCGCGATCAGGTCGCGTACCGCCCACGGCGGGCAGGGCGTCGGTCGGTCGAGGTCCGCCGCGTCGAGGCTAGGCAGCACCTCCTCCAGCCGCGCGCACTCGTCCCGGAACGCTGTCCGTACCACGTCCACTCGCGCTCCCCCGTCGATCGGCCCGCCGGCCGTACCTTCTCACGCGGCCGTTTCGTCGCCGACCGGCCGGGTACGCGCCGGCGGACGAGGAGAGGAGGCGCCGAATGGCCGGCATCATGCTCCGCAGCACCGCGTTCAACGACCACGACCTGCTACCGGGACGCTTCTCCCGACAGGGCGAAAACGTCTCACCGCCGCTGGAGTGGTCCGACGTCCCCGACGGGACCGAGGAGCTGATCCTGTTCGTCGAGGACCAGGACGCCGGGAAGACGCCCTTCCTGCACTGGCTGGTCACCGGAATCTCGCCCCGATCGCGGGGAGTGGCGGAGGGTGACGTGCCGGAGGGCGGCCAGGAGTGGCCCAACGACTTCGGCACCACCGGGTGGGAGGGTCCCAACCCGCCGCCGCACGAGGATCCCCACCGGTACTTCTTCCGCCTGTACGCGCTGGAGCGGCCGCTGGAGCTGCCCGAGGCGCCGCAGGTCCCCGACGTGCAGCGGGCGTTGACCGACAAGGAGATCGCCAGCGGCACGGTGGTGGGTACGTACTACCGCCGTTAACCCTTGTACCGGGGCACCAGGCGGTGCACCACCGCGAGATACAGCGCGGCCACGACGGCTATCGTCCCGGCGATGCCGGCCGCGCTGCCCGCGTACCCGACGAGCAGGGCGCGGCGGCCGAGTTCGTCCGCGGGGGTGTCCCGCAGGTCGACCAGCCAGGAGAGCGCCAGCCAGGATGCCACGACGGCGAGTGCGCCGCCGATGCCCAGCACCACGGCGGCGACCCGGTGCGCGTCGGCTTCGAAGACCGCCGCACGTGCCCGCTGGGTGGCCAGGAGCAGCAGGCCGGCCAGCGCCGCCCAGACCCCCACCACGAGGTACGCCGCCACCGCGTCGCTGGGCCGGTGCCACCCGGCGGAGAGGGTGGCCACCCCGGCGGCCGCCGCGTAGCCGACGCCGAGGAACGCGCCGAGCACCCGTACCGTGCGGGGCAGCACCAGGATCAGCGCCAGCGCGACGGATGCCGCCACCGTGGTGTGGCCGCTGGGCAGGGTGTTGCCCACCGCCGCCCGCTCCGGGTCGATGCCGAAGTCGGGCCGGGTGAGGACGTGCTTGAGCAGCTGGGTGCTGAGGTTGGCGCCGCCGACCAGCAGGGTCGCGGTGAGGGCGAGGGTCTTGCGCCCCCGGATCAGCGCGATGAAACCGATCACCGCGGTGGCCACCAGCAGGGACACCACCGACATCGCGTTGAGGATCCGGTCCACCGGTCCGTCGATACGGTCCTGACCGATCTGGTTGCCGGTCAACGCCACCGTGTCGAGCCACTGCCCCGTCCGGGTGTGCACGCCGAAGCGCCACACCACGAGAAACGCGACCGCCTGGGCCAGGGCCAGCACGACCAACCAGACCGCCGTCCAACCCCTCGCCGTCTCGCGCACCCGCACACCGTAACGGCCCTCACCGCTCGCCGCTCGCTGGCCCACGGGCGCCGCCCGGCCACGGTGAGAGCCGACCGGGCGGAGGTGGCGGGGTGACCAGCACCCACGAGCGGGAACGGGCGTCGCGGGACCGGCCGGAGTCGCTGGCGGACTGCTCGGCGGGCGTCGGGTGGCCCGGGTTGCGCTCACCTGGCCGGTGGCCGCGGCGGCGCTGGGATGAGCTGGCTGGTCATCCGGAGGTCACTGCCGGCCGGGCATCCGGGGCTGCGCCACCCGGTGGCGGCGTCCGATGAGGACCGGACCTCCGACGCCTCGCCGGAAAAATAGGAGAGAGGCCGCCACGGGGGGAGCGGCCTCTCCGGTGATGTACGTTACTCCGTCCGCGAGCGCCGTGTGATCCCGTGGAGCGCCGAATTTCACGGTCTTTTTCGCGGCACCTTCGTCTCCGGCCGGAGGGGTAGTCCGGCCGGTCCGCTGCGTCGGCCCGACGGCCGGCCGGTCCGGCCTGACCGTGGGAATCAGGCCGTCCGCCCGACCGGTCGGCCTGCGGACGCGCAGGCCGGGGCCGACCGTCCGAATGAGGCGGTCGCCCGTCGGGGGAACCGGCACCCGTGACCCATGGGGTTTCGTAAAGCCGTGGTGGGCGCTACAGTCTCACCATCGTCGATGGGAGCGCTTCCATCGACGAAGGTGCACATCTCGTCCGCCCGGAACACGCCAGTCCCGGGCACCACAACCAGCGGCTGACGACGGGCCGGCCCGGACGCCGCCGTCAGCCACCGTCCGCCGACGCCAGAGGGAGGTGGAACCAGAGCCACCCGCGCGTGGTCCGGCTCCGGCGCGACCCGCACACCGACAGACTCGTGCGTGTCCGCATCACCCGGTGGGGACGGGGGTTGCCCTCCCCCGTCCCCACACCGGGCCCACGCGCGCGGACGCAGTCCGCCCGCGGCATGGCGCACACCCACCTGCGCTGTGCTCCCGGTCACCGTCACCGAGGGCGCCCGGTCAGCGGGGCAGTGCCTGCTGCAACTCCGCGCGCAGCGCCGGGGTGAGCATTTCACCGGCCTGCTTGGCCAGCCGCGCCATCTCGTACCCCACCACGCCGATGTCGGCGTCGGCGGCGGCGAGGGTGGCGAGGATCGAGCCGTCCCGGATCTGCATGACAAGGAAGTAGCCGCGTCCCATCTCCACGACGGTCTGCTTGACGACGTCCCCGTCGAACATCTGGGCCGCACCCGCGGTGATGCTCATCAGGCCCGAGGTGACCGCCGCGAGCTTGTCGGCATGGTCGCGAGGCAGGTGCGCCGAGGTCGCCACCAGCAACCCGTCCGAGGAGACCACCACCGCGTGGGCCACCCCCGGGACGCGTTCGGCGAACGCGTTCACCAACCAGCTCAGATCGCGTGCCTCCTGGCTCAACGTGGTCGTCACTGTTGTCCCCCTTCGCTGGGTACACCGGCGGGCGGCATGATGATCTCCCTGGTCTCCTCGGCCTCCGCGCGACGCACCCCGCTGTACAAGCGGGACAGCATGCCGCCGACGGCCTCCGGGTCGAGGTCATGGCGCGGCGCCGGCTCGCTCGGACGGGCGGACTGCGTCACGGCGGAGAGCTGGGCCATCGGCACGCGTACCGGTAGGCCCTGTGCGTTGGTCCCTCCGGTCACCGGCGTCGCGGGGGGCGCGGGCGTCACACCGGGGGTGAGCGTCGAGGATCCCTGCCGGGAGAACCAGCCTCCGCCGGGCACGCTGGGTGGCCCGGCTGCCGGGGTGAGCACGTCCTCGGCGCGGACCGGCACCGGCCGGTTCTGCCGCGGCAGGGCCGGTGGCTCCGGGCGTCGACCCGCCACCGGCAGCTCCACCGGTACGGCCACCGGCGGGACGGCCGGTCGGGCGACCGTGCCGACCTGCGTGGTGAGCAGCCGTGGCGAGGCCGACGGAGTCGTCTCGGGGGCGGGCGCCGGTGCGAGCAGCTCGGCGGGGAGCCGGACCCGGGCGACAAGCCCGTCCTGGCCGCCCTCCAACCGGACCTGCACGCGGTGCCGAGCGCCCAGGTGGCTGACCACGAACAGACCCATCCGCTCGGAGGCCGCGACGTCCGCCGCCGGGGGCTCGGCCAGCAGCGCGTTCGCCTCCGCCAGGGCGGAGGGGCTCATCCCGAGCCCCTGGTCGGCGATCTCGACCAACGCCCCGGCCGCCTCCGCCCGGACGGTCACCTGGACGATGGTGTCCGGACGGGAGAACGCCGTCGCGTTCTCCAGCAGCTCGGCGAAGAGGTGCACCAGGTCGCCCACGGCGTGCCCTACCACGTGCAGATCGGCGGACGACTGGTGGCGGACCCGCTGGTACTGCTCGATCTCGGCGCTGGCGGCGAGCAGCACCGCGCCCACGCCGACCGGACGGTGCCAGCGCCGGGTGGACTCGGTACCGGCGAGCACCAGCAGGCTCTCGTCGTTACGCCGCATGCGAGCGGCCAGGTGGTCCAGCTTGAACAGACTCTCCAGCTGGTCCGGGTCGCTCTCCTCGCGCTCCAGGTCGTCGAGGAGTTCCAGCTGTCGCTCGACCAGCACCTGGCTGCGGCGGGCGAGGTTGACGAACATCGCGTTGACGTTGCGGCGCATCATCGCCTGCTCGATCGCAACGCTGACCGCGCTGCGGTGCACCGCCACGAACGCCTCGGCCAGCTCACCGATCTCGTCGAGCGAGCGCACCACGGCCGGCGGCACGTCGAACCCGCTTATCGGCCGGTCCACCGAACGCAGCCGGTCGAGGGCGTCGGGCAGCTCCACCTGCGCGATCCGCAGCGCCTGGCTGCGCAGCAGCCGCATGGACCGGGCGATGGAGCGACCGATCAGCAGCGAAATCAGGACGGCGACCAGGAGCACCGCGAGGATGCCACCGACCACCAGCAGGGTGTCCCGCAGCTGCCCCGAGCTCGCGTCGTCGGCCCGGCGCACCGCGTCGTCGAGCACCTCGGCCTCGAGCCGGCGCAGCAGCTCCTGGCGCTGCTCGCTGGCCGCCCACCACTGCGGTGCGGGCAGCACCGCCGGTTGGGCGTTGGCGGTGGGGAGGGTCTTCTCCTCCAGCCGGGTGGCCGCCGAGAACGCCGGGTCCACGGAGGTCTGGTCGTACCGGCGGATCTGGTCGGTGGTCGCGGCGACTCGGAACGCGCCGAGGGCGGTGAGCTGCTGGGCGCGTAGGTCGCTCAGGGTCACCTGGTCGTCCACCTCGTACCGGCCGGCGCGGGCAGCCTCGTAGAGCTGGGCGCGGATGCGGGAGGAGAGCTCCTTGACCCGGGAGAGCTGCACGTAGCGCAGGACCGCGTCGCTGAGCGCCCGCTGGTCCTCCCCGGGCGAGGGCTCGGCGAGCAGGTTGAGCAGCGCGTCGATGGCGCGGTGGTAGTTGCTCAGGATGGTGTCGCTGCTGAGCACCGCCGGCGGCACCGCCGGGCGGATGTAGATGACCTGGTCGTACGCCTCCAGCGCCTCGGAGTAGGCGACCCGCCAGGCGGCGTCGGCGTCGGCGAGCGGCTCGGCCGCGCGGCGCAACTCGGCGAGTGCCTCGTCGGAGGCGGCCTGCAGCGGTTTCAGCTCGAAGATGGCGGCGTCCCGGTCGCCGTTCCCGCCCGCCTGGCGCAGCGCGGCCAGCTCCCCCGCCGTGCGGTCCCGTTCGTGCTGGAGCCGGTCCACCGCCAGGGTGATCTGCCGGCCGATGCCGACCTGCTCGGCGAACTCGCTCAGCGTGGTGGTCTGCCCGACCAGGCCGCGGGTCTGCACGCCCGCCAGCACCAGGAACGCCACTGTGGGGAGGACCAGCACGGTGGCCAGCTTCGTCCGCATCCGCCAGTCCCGCAGCCGCAGCGGCGAGCGGCGCCGATGAGGTACGACCCGGACGTCGAACCGCCGGCGGCGGTGGTGGTGGGAGACGGCGCCGCGAGCCGGGTCGGGACCTGCGCCCACTCATGCCTCCTCGGTCCCTCACGTCCACCGACATCGGGGAGCGGGGTCCATCCAACCAGGCATGCGGGCGCTGTCAACGGGCTGGTGGACCAGCGGATCAGGAAGGTCAATGCGGCGGGGAGGCGGCTACGGTGTTCGGAGCGTCCGGTTCGTCCGTCCGGCCGATACCGCCGAGATGGGCCGCCTGCGCGATGCGGCCCAACGACACCAGCGCGGCACCGGTCGCGCCGATCTCCGGATTCCGTTGATGCCACACGGGACGCGGGGCGAGCGCGGCGGTGAACGCCCGCCGCCACCACGCGGACGCGGCCAGCGCTCCCCCGCCGAGCACCACCTCGGTCGGCTGCTCGACGGTGGACTCCAGCAGCGCGAGGTCGTCGGCGACCATGCGGCACAGCCCGGTCATCAGCCCGGCCAGGATGTCCACGGCGGTGGTGCCGAAGCCCAGCCCGCGCAGCTGTCCCGAGCCCGCCGACGCGACGCCGGGCGGCCGGTCGCCACCGAAGCGCGGGTCGGCGAGGACGGGCCCGTCCGGTGGCATCCGGCTCAGCGCCGCCTCCAGCTCGGCCCCCGCCGGCAGCCGCAGCTCCCGCTTGGCCCACGCGAACAGGTTCCCACCGGAGGAATAGGCCGCGCCGGTCACCACATGGTCGTGGTCGACCCGGTACCGCCAGAGGTCGTCGGGCAACGGCGGCAGCGGGGTGCCGGCCGGCGCCCGCTGGAGCAACCGGACCGCGGCAGAGGTGCCCACCGTCACCGCCGCCCTGCCGGGACCGACGCATGCCGAACCGACGTTGGATGCGGCACCGTCGCCCACCGCGCCGGCCCACCGGGCCTCGGCCAGGTCCGGCCATCGGCGGGCGTGCTCCGGACGCAGCCGCCCACGCCAGTCGGCCGGGGCCAGCGGCGGCAACTCGTCGGTACGGATGCCGGTCAGCGCGCAGGCCTCGACGTCCCAGGCGAGGGTGCGCAGGTCGAGCAGCCCGGTGCCGGAGGCCATCGACACCGACATGGGCGCCTCGTCGAGCAGGGCGCCGAGGACGTACTCGATCAGGCCGACGAACCGGACGACGCGGGTCGAGGTGTGCTCCCGCAACCAGGGCAGCCGGACCGACCAGTAGCAGCGGTGCCACCAGGTGCCGGTGCGCTGGTGGAAGGCGTCCGGGTCGGCCGGGCCGGGAACCCCGGCGGGCGGCACCGGTCGGGTGTCCAACCAGGTCAGCACCGGTCCGAGCGGCTCGCCGTCGGAACCCAGCGGCAGCACCGAATGCCACTGCCCGGAGGACGCCACCAGCTCCACCCCACGCAGATGGCCGGCGCGGGCCAGCTCGTCCAGGCACTCCACCAGACAGGCGAGGTAGCCGGGCCCGTCCACGGTGCCGGTCCCATCGTCCGCGATGGTCAGGCCCACCTTGCGCCGGGCCAGCGCGCCGGGCAGCGGGTTCGCGTCGGCGTCGAGCACGAGTCCGCGTACCGAGGAGGTGCCGAGGTCGATGGCGAGAATCTTCATCCCGGGTCAACCTACCCGGCGGGCCGTACGCCGACGCCAAGATCCGGGTCCGCCCTTCGGGACGGCTCCACCGATCGGTGCCCGGCAGGTCGGCCGGCCGCGTAGAGTGATCGCCATGCCCGCGCACCTGTCCTGCTGGTGGCCCGCCGACCCGGCGGCCCATCCCCGCGCGTAGCTTTCCCACGCGGCCGCCCGTCGAGGCGGCCGCCGGTCTCTCCCCGGCACCCCGGGTCGCCCCGCCGGCGGCCACCGGCCCAGGAGGAGACCCCCATGACCCGCCCGCACGACCTGATCACCGCCCTCGCCGGCGGCGCCGAGCCCGTCCCGTTCGCGCTCGTCCGCCGGGAGGGCGCCGACCATCTCGATCTCTTCACCGGCGCGGTACGGACCGCCGACCGGCTCGCCGACATCCCGCTGCCCGACGGTCCCGGCCCGCGCACCCTGGCCCTGGTCCCCTACCGGCAGATCGGGGAGCGTGGTTTCGCGTGTGTGGACGACGGCGTCCCGCTGGAGTGTCTGGTGATCGCCGAACACCACCGGGTCGGGCTGGCCGACGCGCTGGCGGCGCTGCCCGACGGTCCGGTGGTGAGCACCGGGGCCGGGTTCGACCTCGCCGACGACGAATACGCCGAGATCGTCGGCCGGGTGCTCGCCGAGGAGATCGGCCGGGGCGAGGGGGCGAACTTCGTCATCCACCGCACGTTGCGCGCCACGGTGCAGGGTCCGCCGCTGGTCGCGGCGCTGGCCGCGCTGCGCCGGCTGCTCCTGGCCGAACGCGGCGCGTACTGGACGTTCGTGGTGTACACCGGCAGCCGGATCCTGGTGGGGGCGAGCCCGGAGCGACACGTCAGCGTCGACGACGGCCTGGTGATGATGAACCCGATCAGCGGCACGTTCCGGCACAGCGGCGTCCCGGCGGACCGGAACGCCCTGCTGCGTTTCCTCCGCGACCCGAAAGAGGTCGAGGAGCTCTACATGGTGCTCGACGAGGAGCTCAAGATGATGGCGACCGTCGCCGAGCACGGCGGGCAGGTCATCGGGCCGTACCTGAAGGAGATGGCGCACCTGGCGCACACCGAGTACCTGCTCGCCGGGCGGGGTTCGCTCGACGTGCGGGAGGTGCTGCGGGAGACGATGTTCGCGCCGACGGTGACCGGCAGCCCGATGGAGAACGCCTGCCGGGTGATCGCCCGGCACGAGCGGGCCGGGCGCCGCTACTACGCCGGGGTCCTCGCCCTGCTGGGCCGGGACGCCGGTGGCCGGCAGACCCTCGACGCGCCGATCCTGATCCGCACCGCCGAGATCTCCCCCGCCGGGGACCTGCGGGTGCCGGTCGGGGCGACCCTGGTCCGGCACTCCACCGCCGAGGGTGAGGTGGCGGAGACACACGCCAAGGCGGCCGGGGTTCTCGCCGCGCTCGGCCTGGGCTGCGACGCACCGGCACCCGAGCGGTCCGGGTCGGCGC
>JBARAE010000166.1:0-5326 GCA_049791715.1 Micromonospora sp. | reverse complement strand
GCGCCGACCCGCTGGTCTGGTATCCGGCGGGCAGCGAGCCCGCCTGGGGAAGCCCCGCCGCCGCCGCGGTCCGCTCGCCCGGGGCGCGCCGTCGGGCGGTCGGGGTGACGCTCGGCGTGGCGTTCCTGCTGACCGTGCTGGGCGCACCGCTGGGGCTGCTGTGGGCGGCGATCGCCCCGGACACCCCGGTGCTGAAGACCCCCGAGGGGGCGATCTACGCCCAGCCGGCTCCGGAACAGCCGATCGCCGCCGACGGCTGGTTCAGCGTGCTCGGGCTCGGCTTCGGCGTGCTCGCCGCGGTCGCCCTCTGGTTCCTGCTGCGTCGGTGGCGCGGCCCGGTCGGGCTGGTCGCCGGGGCGCTGGGCGGCCTCGGCGCGGCCCTGGTGGCCTGGCAGGTCGGCCGCCGGATCGGCCTGTCGACCTACCAACGGCTGCTGGAAAGCGCCCCGGACGGGCAGGCCTTCACCAAGCCGGCCGACCTGCGGGCCGGCGGGCTGGAGTGGCACGTCGTCCCGTACGGCAACCTGCTGCTGCCCGCGTTCGGCGCCGCCGTGGCGTACACCCTGCTGGCCGGCTGGTCCCGGTGGCCGTCGCTGCGCCCGGAGCCGGAACCGGACGAGGTGCCGCCACTCGGCGAGTGGCCGACCGGGGGCCTCAGTTCGGGGCCGGGGGACCAGCCAGCTCGCTGAGCGGCACCGGCACCGCCCGCACCTGGCGCAGCAGCGCCGCCTCGCGGTGGAGCAGCTGCAGCTCGGCCCGGAGCCGGCCGGCGGTGTCGTCGATCGCGAGCAGCCGCTGCCGGTCGGCGAGCGTCAGCGCGGCCGTGGCGGCCACCAGATGCGACAGGACCGTCGGGTCCTCCGGGAGCTGCTCGGAGATCTCCGCGGGGTCGGGCCGGATCAGCCCGAGGTACTGCCGGAAGACCGAGATCACCCGGGCGGCGAGCAGGTCGGCGACCTCGTCCGTGCCGGCCTGCTCGGGCAGCCACTCCACCTCGGCGGTCAGGTACGGCGCGGAGCCGGCGTCGACGTCGGCGATCCGGAACCGGCGCCGGCCGACCGTGACGATGTCGAACCCGCCGTCTTCCAGCTCGGTGACCTGCCGCAGCTCGGCCGTGCAGCCCACCTCGTGCAGGGTCACGTCGGCGCCCGGCGCCGTCCGGGCCGCCGGCCCGCTCGGCGCGACCTCCCAGCCGGCCCGGATCGCCACCACGCCGAACTCCCGGGGCGCCCCCTCGGGCAGCCCCACGAGGTGGCGCACCAGCTCCCGGTAGCGCTCCTCGAATATGTGCAGCGGCAGCACCAGCCCCGGGAAGAGCACCGTCCCGAGCGGAAACACCGGCAGCCGCGCAGTCACGCGTCCGAGCGTAGCCCGATCATCGCCTCGCGGCGTGTCCCGGCTCACCGTCCCGGCGTACGGGCGGCGGGGACCGGTCCCCGACCGGCCGCCTAGACTCGCAAGGGTGCTGAATCGGATCGACCTGCGCGGTGGGGTGCGTGACCCGCGCCGCCTGCTGCCCCGTGCCCAGCTCGACGTCTCCGTGGCCGTCGAGAGGATCCGCCCGCTCGTGGAGGCGGTCCGGGAGCATGGGTACCCGGCGATCCGGGAGGCGAGCGAGCGGTTCGACGGCATCTCCCCGGAGCGCCTGCGGGTGCCGATGGAGGCGATCAAGGAGGCCGAGGGGACCCTCGACCCGCAGGTGCGGGCCGCACTGCTGGAGTCGATCACCCGGGCCCGGAAGGTGCACGCCGACCAGCGGCGCACCGACCACACCACCCAGGTGGTGCCGGGCGGCACGGTGACCGAGCGCTGGGTGCCGGTCGACCGGGTCGGCCTCTACGTCCCCGGCGGCCTGGCCATGTACCCGTCGACCGTGGTGATGAACGTGGTCCCCGCCCAGGCGGCCGGGGTCCGCTCGCTGGTGGTCGTCAGCCCGCCGCAGAAGGAGAACGGCGGCCTGCCGGACCAGCGGGTGCTGGCGGCCTGCGCGCTGCTCGGCGTCGACGAGGTGTACGCGGTCGGCGGCGCCCAGGCGGTGGCGATGCTCGCCTACGGCGCGACGGTCGACCCGAACGGCGAGGAGCACTGCGAGCCCGTCGACATGATCACCGGCCCGGGCAACATCTGGGTGACCGCCGCCAAGCGGCTGCTGCGCGGTGTGGTGGGCATCGACGCCGAGGCGGGCCCGACGGAGATCGCCATCCTGGCCGACGACACGGCCGACCCGGCGCACGTCGCCGCCGACCTGATCAGCCAGGCCGAGCACGATCCGCTCGCCGCGAGCGTGCTGGTCACCCCGTCGGTCGCCCTGGCCGACGCGGTCGACCGGGAGCTGGCCCGGCAGGTGCCGGCGGCCAAGCACACCGAGCGGATCAGCACCGCGCTCGGCGGGGAGCAGAGCGGGGTCGTCCTCGTCGACGACCTGGAGGCCGGGCTGCGGGTGGTCGACGCGTACGCCGCCGAGCACCTGGAGATCCAGACCGAGAACGCGCGCGAGTGGGCGCTGCGGGTCCGCAACGCCGGGGCGATCTTCATCGGCGCCTGGTCGCCGGTGTCGCTCGGCGACTACTGCGCGGGCTCCAACCACGTCCTCCCCACCGGCGGCTGCGCCCGGCACTCCTCGGGCCTGTCGGTGCAGTCCTTCCTGCGCGGTGTCCACCTCGTGGAGTACACCGAGGAGGCGCTGCGCGACGTCGCCCCGCACGTGGTCACCCTGGCGACCGTCGAGGACCTGCCGGCGCACGGCCAGGCGGTCACCGTGCGTTTCCCGGGGGCGGGCTCGTGACGACCCTCGACGACCTTCCGCTCCGGGACGACCTGCGGGGCCTCAAGCCGTACGGGGCGCCGCAGCTCGACGTGCCGGTGCGGCTGAACACCAACGAGAACTCGTACCCGGTGCCCGAGCCGGTGGTGGACGCGATCGGCAAGGCCCTCGCGGCGGAGCTGCGCGACCTCAACCGCTATCCGGACCGGGACGCCCTGGCGCTCCGCGCCGACCTGGCCGAATATCTGGGCCACGGCCTCACCGTCGACCAGGTGTGGGCGGCGAACGGCTCCAACGAGATCCAGCAGCAGCTCCTCCAGGCGTTCGGCGGGCCGGGGCGCACCGCGCTCGGCTTCACCCCGGCGTACTCGATGCACCCGCTGCTGGCGCTCGGCACCGGTACCGGCTGGATCCCGGCCGCCCGCGGCGTCGACTTCGGGCTGACCGCCGCCGACGCGGTGGCCCAGGTCCGTGCGCACCAGCCGGACGTGGTCTTCCTCTGCTCGCCGAACAACCCCACCGGCACCGCGCTCGACCCGGCGGTGGTCGCCGCGGTGCTGGACGAGGCGCCCGGCATGGTGATCGCGGACGAGGCGTACGCCGAGTTCGCCCGCCCCGGCACGGTCAGCGCCCTCGCCGTGCTGCCCGGGCACCCCCGGCTGGTGGTGACCCGGACGATGAGCAAGGCGTTCGGCTTCGCCGGCGGCCGGCTGGGCTACCTGGCCGCCGACCCGGCGGTGGTGCAGGCGGTGCAGCTCGTCCGCCTGCCGTACCACCTCTCCGCGCTCACCCAGGCCGCCGCCCGCGCGGCGCTGGCCCACCGCGACGCCCTCCTCGGCACGGTGGCCGCGATCATGGAGCAGCGCGACCGGATCGTGGCCGAGCTGCGCGCCCGGGGCCACCGGGTGGCCGACAGCGACGCCAACTTCGTGCTCTTCGAAACCGGCGGCGACCAGGCCACCGCGTGGCGCACGCTGCTCGACGCGGGCGTGCTGGTCCGCGACGTCGGCCTGCCCGGCTGGCTCCGGGTCACCGCCGGCACCCCCGCCGAGACCGACGCCTTCCTTTCTGCGATGGAGACGATTCGATGAGCCGGACCGCCCGGGTGGAGCGGGTCACCAAGGAGACCAAGGTCCTTGTCGAGATCGACCTCGACGGCACCGGCAAGGCCGACATCGAGACCGGCGTGGGCTTCTACGACCACATGCTGAACCAGATCGCCCGGCACGGCGGCTTCGACCTCACCGTGCACACCGTCGGCGACCTGGAGATCGACGCCCACCACACGATGGAGGACACCGCGCTCGCCCTGGGCGCCGCGTTCGACCAGGCGCTGGGGGACAAGGCCGGCATCCGGCGGTACGGCTCGGCCACCGTCCCGATGGACGAGGTGCTGGTGCGGGCCGCGGTCGACCTCTCCGGCCGCCCGTACGTGGTGCACGACGAGCCGGTGCTCGCGCCGTACATCGGGCCGGTGTACCCGACCAGCATGACCCGGCACATCTGGGAGTCGTTCGGCCAGGCGGCCCGGGTCACGCTGCACGTGGACGTGCTCCGCGCGGCCCGGCCCGGGGGTCACCCGGACGCCCACCACGTGGTGGAGGCCCAGTTCAAGGCGGTCTCCCGCGCCCTGCGCGAGGCCACCTCGATCGACCCGCGGTCGCAGGGTGCGATCCCGAGCACGAAGGGAGCGCTGTAATGGGACCGATGCTGCCGACGCTGCTGCTGATCCTGGCCGGCGTCCTCGTCGGTGGGGCGTTGTCCCTGCACCGACAGGGCGCGCCGCGCGGCGCTGTCGTGATCACCGGACTGCTGGCCGCGCTCGCCACCGTCGGCGGGGTGCTCTGGCTGCTGCCCGGGGAGGGCTGATGGCGAAGCGGATTGTCGTGCTCGACTACGGCTCGGGCAACCTGCGCTCGGCCGAGCGCGCGCTGGAACGGGCCGGCGCGGACGTCACGGTGACCGACGACCTGACCGCCGCCGCCGAGGCCGAGGGGCTGGTGGTCCCCGGCGTGGGGGCGTTCGCCGCCTGCATGGCCGGGATCGAGGCGCTGGGCGCCGGCCCGGTGATCGCCGAGCGGGTCACCGCCGGCCGCCCGGTGCTCGGCATCTGCGTGGGAATGCAGGTGCTCTTCGAGCACGGCGACGAGCACGGGGTGGTGACCAAGGGGCTCGGGCTGCTGCCCGGTGGGGTGACGAAGCTGCCCGCCGAGCGGCTGCCGCACATGGGCTGGAACACCGTCCAGGCCCCCGCGGACTCGGTGCTCTTCGCCGGCCTGCCGGCCGACACCCGGTTCTACTTCGTCCACTCGTACGGGGTGAACGACGTGGCGGGGCTGGCCGCGGCCGGTGCCAAGGTCACCACCGCACATCACGGGACCGACTTCGTCGCGGCGGTGGAGCGGGGCCCGCTGTCGGCCGCCCAGTTCCACCCGGAGAAGTCGGCCGACACCGGGGCGGCACTGCTGTACAACTGGCTCGCCTCACTGTGAGCGCGAGGAGTGAGCCGGGGTTGCGAGCCCCGCAGTCGCGAACGGCCGTAATCTCTGTGAGCGCGAGGAG
>JBARAE010000165.1:0-2534 GCA_049791715.1 Micromonospora sp. | reverse complement strand
CCCGCCCGGGACGTGCGCGTTCAGCGGATGCCGGCCTCCCGCAGCAGCAGCGCGGTCAGCTCCGCCGGGTCGGTGTCGGCCGCCGGTAGTCCCCGGGCGGCGAACCAGGCGCCGACCACCTTGACGTCCCGGGTGAGGAAGTCGGGGCCCTGGGGGTTGGCCACCACGTCGACCACTTGCGGCAGGTCGATCATGACGAGCCGCCCCCGGTGGACCAGCAGGTTGTACGGGGACAGGTCCCCGTGGGCGTACCCGGCCCGGGCGAGCACGACCAGGGCGTCGACCAACTGCTCCCAGAGGTCGCGGAGCTCGTCGTGGTCGGGGCGGGTCTGGGCCAGCCGGGGCGCGGCCAGCCCCTCCTCGGCGTCCCCGACGAACTCCAGCATCAGCTCGGTGCCGAGCAGCTGCACCGGGTACGGCACGGCGATCCGCCCGGAGGCGGCGCCGATCTCCCAGAGCCTGGTGAGCGCGGCGAACTCGGCCGCCGCCCACTGCCCGGCGATCATCTGCCGGCCGAACGCGGTACGCCCGGCCATCGCCCGGTTCTCCCGGGACCGGCGGACCCGCCGCCCCTCCAGGTAGCCGGCGTCGCGGTGGAAGAGTCGGTGCTGGGCGTCCCGGTAGCGCTTCACCGCCAGGAGACAGGACCGGTCCGTGCCCGGCACCGCCCGGCGGACGAGGTGGACGTCCGCCTCCTTGCCGGTCTTGAGCACGCCGAGTTCGGTGTCCTTCGCGGCCAGCTCGGTGACCAGCCACTCGGGGTGGGGTTCGGGCCCGTGCACGGCCCCGTCCCAGGAGGACCAGCGGTCCTCGGGATCGGGCTCGTCGTCGGGTTCGGCCAGGGCCGGCTCGGCGTGCCGGCCGTGCTTCAGGAAGTAGGGCTCGTCGTCGTCGAAGCGGCTCTTGCCGCGGCCACGGCGCTGGTGCGCCGGGAAGTCGTGTTCGCGCACGGGTGGGTTGATCCTTCGATCGAGGCTGGTGGAGGCAGGCGGAACGACCCTGCAAAGACGGCCATTTACCGACCTCCTCTCCTCGACCGGGCACCAGCCCGGGTGCGCCCTCGCGCGGCACCATGCTCACCGGCGACCCGAGCGGGGTCAACCGATTATTCGGGCCTCAGCCGCCCAGCACGGTGGCCACCGCGGCGATCAACCCGTCGACGGTGCGGGTGGGCGCGAACCGGCTGTCCGACCAGCGCCGGCCCCGATGCAGCCAGACGCTGGGCAGGCCGACCGCCGCCGCGCCGCCGATGTCCGCCTCCGGGCTGTCCCCGACCACCCAGCCGCCGCGCAGCGGCATCCGGGCCCGCTGGGCGGCGACCGCGAAGATCCTCGGGTTCGGTTTGCTGACGCCGGCCTCCTCGGAGATCACCCAGTCGGCGACGTAGCGGTCCAGGCCGGTCCGGCGGATCTTCGTGTCCTGCTGGCGTACCGCGCCGTTGCTCACCACCACCGGCACCCAGCCGGCGTCGTCGGCGATCCGCAGCGCGCAGGCGACGAGCGGATCCAGCCGGGTGTTCGCCACCACCCCGTCGTGCAGCGCCTCGACCAGGTCGATGGCGGGGATCCGTAGCCCGTAGCGGTCCCGGATGGCGTCGGCCACGTCCCACCGGTCGGTCAGCCCGTCGGCGTCGATGGAGAGCAGCCAGTCGATGTCGGTGGCCGGCGCGCCGACCTCCGCCAGGAAGCCCTCAGCCCAGGCGCGGAACGGCCCGGCCCGGTCGAGCAGGGTGTTGTCCAGGTCGAGCAGGAGCAGCGGCACGCGGGCACCTTACGGGACCGGGGCGGGCCGCCGACAGGGCCGAGCGGCTGTGCGCCGTCCGTCAGCCGGGCAGCACCGTTCGGGGGAGCCCCTGGTCGGGAAGGCGGTCGGTGAGCATCGTGTGGGCGGCGCGGGTGGCGGCCAGCGCCACCGGGTCGAGGGTCGCCACGAGCAGATCCTCCCCCGTGTCGGCGCCGCGGGCGAGCGGACGCCCCTCGGGGTCGTACACCGCGGCGCCGCCGTTGAAGCGCCACGGGTCGGTGCCGCCGACCGCATTGGCGAAGACGACGTACATCGTGTTGTCCAGGGCGCGGGCGGCGTAGTAGAGGTCGCGCCGGTGCGCGGAGCCGGCCAGGTAGCCACTCGGGCAGAGGTACCCGTGGGCGCCGTCGGCCGCGGCGGCCCGGCCGTGCTCCGGGAAGCAGCCGTCGTAGCAGATGCCGAGGCCGAGCCGCCAGCCCTCGACCAGCAGCGTGGCACCGCGCCGGCCGGCGTCGAACAGGTCGCGCTCACCGCTCCAGAGCTGCTGCTTGTCGTACGCCGAGCGGACGGCGCCGGTCGGGTCGACGACGAGCGAGGAGATGGTCCGCCGCCCGTCCGGGTGCCGGACGGCCGCGCCCAGCACCACGGTGGCTCCGCCGTCGCGGGCGGCCTGCCGCAGCGGGTCGAGCCGCGGGTCGTCGACCCGGCCGTCCTCGGTCGCGGCCACGTCGGTGCCGGTCGGGTCGGCCGCCAGCGTCGGCGGGTGGTACGCCGGCAGGAAGAGCTCGGGC
>JBARAE010000164.1:0-4397 GCA_049791715.1 Micromonospora sp. | reverse complement strand
CTGGCGGTGGTGCTGGTGCTGGTGGGCGTCTTCGCCACCGGGGCCGGGCTGGGCCGCACCGCCGGGCCGTTCGACTGGGCCGACGCCGGGTCCTCGGCGCGGCCCGACCCGCAGAAGGAGGATCGGCTGCCGGCCAGCCGTCCGGTCAGCCTCTCCGTCCCCGCGATCAAGGTCACCGCCCCGGTGATGCCGGTCGGGCAGGCCAGGGACGGCTCGATCGACGTACCGCCGTTGAGCAAGCACAACCAGACCGGCTGGTACGACCGCGGCCCGACGCCGGGCGAGCCGGGCCGGGCGATCATCGTCGGTCACGTGGACACCAAGAGTGGCCCGTCGGTCTTCTACGACCTCGGGAAGCTCAAGCCGGGCGACCGGATCGAGGTGACCCGGGCGGACAAGCGCGTGGCGATCTTCACGGTGGACACCGTCGAGCACTTCGACAAGAACAACCTGCCCGCCGACCGGGTGTACGGCGACGACGGCCCGCCCGGCCTGCGGCTGATCACCTGCGGTGGCGAGTGGATCGGCGGGAGGACCGGCTACGCGGACAACATCATCGCCTTCGCGTCCCTGGCGGAGACCCGCAACCCGTGACCGGGCTCAGCCCTTGCCGGTCACCTGCTGGACGACCTCGAACTCCAGCAGCGTGGCCCCGCTGGCGACCGGCCGCCGCTGCTCGCCGCCCTCCCCGCCGGCATGCGCGGCCCGGGACGGCCCCGATGCCCACGCCTGGTACGCCTCCTCGGACTCCCAGCGGGTGTAGACGAAGTAGCGGCTCTCCCCGCCGACCGGGCGGAGCAGCTCGAAGCCGAGGAAGCCGGGGGAGTTCTCCACGGCACCGGCCCGGGCGGCGAAGCGCTTCTCCAGTTCCTCGCCGGCGCCCGGTGGGACGTCGATCGCGTTGATCTTCACGACTGCCATGGCTCCACCCTAACCACCGGCCCGGGTCGCGCCCGGACAACCGCGACCGGGACTCAGAACGACTCGACGGCCGGCACCAGGTCGGCGTCGACCACGATCGGCGCGTGGTCGGACGGGCCCTTGCCCTTGCGGGCCTCCCGGTCCACGTACGCGGAACGCACGGCGCGGGCGAACGGCGCCGAGGCGTACACCAGGTCGATCCGCATGCCCTTGTTCTGGTGGAACATGCCCGCCCGGTAGTCCCAGTAGGTGAAGGGGTGTGGGCCCTTCATGGGGGTGGGCACCACGTCGCTGAGCCCGAGGTCACGCAGCGCGGCGAGGGCGGCCCGTTCGGGCGGGGTGACGTGGGTGGAGGCGACGAAGAGCGCCGGGTCCCAGACGTCGGCGTCGGTCGGCGCCACGTTGAAGTCGCCGCAGACGGCCAGGGGCAGCCCGGTGGTCAGCTCCGGTTCCAGCGCGTCGCGCAGCGCCGCGAACCACGCCAGCTTGTACACGTAGTGCGGGTCGTCGGGGGCGCGCCCGTTCGGCACGTACACCGACCAGACCCGCAGCCCGTCGCAGGTGGCCGAGATCGCGCGGGCCTCGGGCTCGGGGAAGCCCGGCTCGCCCGGGAATCCGACCGCCACGTCGGCCAGCCCGACCCGGGACAGGATGGCCACCCCGTTCCACCGCCCGTCGCTGTGGCTGGCCGCCTCGTACCCCAGCTCGCCCACCTCGGCGACCGGGAACGCCCCGTCCGGGCACTTGGTCTCCTGCAGGCAGACGACGTCCGGCTTCGTGCCGGCCAGCCAGTCGAGCAGGCGGGGCAGTCGGGCCTTCACCGAGTTGACGTTCCAGGTCGCCAGGCGCATGTCTCCAGCCTGCCGCATCCTCGGCCCGACCGCCGGGTCAGCTCCCGGGGTGTCGCGCCCGGGCCCCGGTCAGGCGCCGGGGGTGTCGCCGGGGTGGCTCTGCTCGGCGAGGAAGCGTTCCAGCTCGGCGCCGAGCTCGTCGGCGGTGGGCAGCGGACCGGTCTCCGCGGCGAGGAGGTTCTTCTCGCCGCGACCCCGGGCGAAGGCGTCGTACTGCTCCTCGAGGGCCTGCACCAGGGTGGCAGCCTCGTCGGTCTCGGCGACCTGCCGGTCGATCTCGACCCGGACCACCTCGGCGGCGGCCCGCAGACCGTCCCGCGGGAGCAGCAGCCCGGTGCTGCGGGAGACCGAGGCGAGCAGCACCTCCGCGGCGGCCGGGTACTCGGTCTGTGCGACGTAGTGCGGCACGTGCGCGGCGAAGCCGAGGGCGTCGCGGCCCTGCTCGCCGAGGCGGAACTCCAGCAGGTGACCGACGCTGCCCGGGACCTGGACCCGCTGCAGCCACGGTTCGTGGCCGGCGATCAGCTCCCGCCGGGTGGCGTGCGCGGTGACGCCGGTGGGGCGGGTGTGCGGGACCGCCATCGGGATCGAGTTGAGCCCGACGGTGAGCCGGACGTCCAGCCGGGCGATGAGCCCGGCGACGGCGGCCGCGAACCGCTCCCATTGCAGGTCCGGCTCCGGGCCGGTGAGCAGCAGGAAGGGGGTCTCGTCGTCGTCGTGGAGCAGGTGCAGCGCCAGCTCCGGCGCGTCGTAGTCGGCCCAGTGGTCCTCGACGAAGGTCATCACCGGGCGGCGGGACCGGTAGTCGAAGAGCTGGTCGACGTCGAAGCGGGCGATCGGGCGGGCTTCCAGGGAGGTGAGCAGCTGCTCCCGGGCCAGCCGGGTGGCGCTGCCGGCGTCGACGAAGCCGGTGAGGGCCTGGATGAGTACCGGTTGGCCGAGGTCGGGCAGATCGTCGGTGAGTTGGTAGAGCTCGTGTGGGTCGAGCACCGGTTCGGACCTCCCTGGGTACGCGCGTCCGGGTGCGTGCGCGCACGGCACCCGGTTCGGGCAACGTACCCGCCGCCCTGATCCATTCCGGAAGCGGCCGGTGCGATGCCCGTCGGTTGATCACAATTCGGCGACCGACATGATCAAATCGGGGCGAATATGCCGATCTTGACCGCCGATACCCGGGTGAAGGGGGGAATCATGCATCAGCCGAACGGACGAGTTAGTAGATCATGGGCAGACCTGCCCGGCGCTGCGTGGTCCGTGCCCGCCGGTACACCCCACCACGCGGACCGGAGGTCTGACCGGTCCGCGAGGATTGCCCCAGTCCGTGATGGACCGATACTCGCCGAGTAGTTCTGAATGCACCAATTGTGGGCAGGGTCACTCGATCACCGTGGGTGATCGGCGCTGCTCCTGCCTAGCCTCGTCGAATGCGTGACGACGGCACCCTCGACGACCAGTACGGCCTCGGCGGCTCGGCTGACCGTTCGGACGATACCCCATCCACCGAACGGTTGACCGGTCTTCCCGAGCGTACTGCTCCTCGCTTCTTCTCCCTCGGCTCCCTGCGTACCCGCTTCGGCGCCCTCACTAACCCCGTCCCCGCCCGGCCCGGGCGGACCCGGATGGCGGTGACCGCCGGCGCCCTCTGCTGCCTCGGCCTGGTCGGCTTCGCCCAGGTCGGCGCCGGCGCCGTCGGCGGCTCGGAGACGCCCGCCAAGGCGGAGGTCGCCCAGTCGGCGGAGGTCGCCCAGCGGGCGACCGCGGACGCCGCCTCCCGTGGTGAGGCGCGCCAGTCGCCGGCCCCGGCGACCCAGACGGCCGACCCGGACGTCTCCCCGTCGCCGACCAGGACCGAGAAGCCCAAGCCGAAGCCGAAGCCCAAGCCGAAGCGGATCGTCCCGGTGGCCGGCCTGGACCAGGCCCAGATGGACAACGCCAAGGAGATCGTGAAGGCCGGCCAGGAGATGGGCGTGCCGCGCCGGGGGCTGGTCATCGCGGTGGCCACCGCGATGCAGGAGAGCAACCTCTACAACTACGCCAGCGCGGTGCTGCCCGAGTCGGAGAACTACCCGCACCAGGCGATCGGCTGGGACCACGACTCGGTCGGGCTGTTCCAGCAGCGCCCCAGCAGCGGCTGGGGGGCGGTGGGGGACCTGATGAGGCCGGAGTACGCCACGAAGCAGTTCCTCACCGCACTGGAGCAGATCCCCGGCTGGCAGGACATGGCGCTCACCGATGCCGCCCAGGCCGTGCAGGTGTCCGCATTCCCGTGGGCGTACGCCCAGCACGAGTGGCGGGCCGTGCAGGTCGTCGACGCGATCCTCGGCTGATCCGGGGCCGGCGCGACCCATTGTGGACGCGTGGCAAGCGGCGGTTCCGGGTACCAGGGTTTGCCGGTCCCGGGTACACATGAGGTGGGGCCGCCGACAGGAGGACGACATGTCACTGGTGCAACGGATCAGCACGTTCCTGCGTTCGCCGCGCGGTCAGCAGCTCGTCGAGCGCGGGCGGCGCCAGCTGGCCAAGCCGGAGAACCAGCGCAAGCTCCGGCAGTTGGCCGCCCGGCTGTCCAGCCGGCGCCGCTGACCCCGTACGCCGCAGACGATCCCGGGAGCCCTGGTGACCGAC
>JBARAE010000163.1:0-8193 GCA_049791715.1 Micromonospora sp. | reverse complement strand
CCCCTTTCCCGTGTGTTGTCACTTCTCGTGGTGCCCGCCCTCGGCGGCCTGCTGGGCGACCGCGTACCCCATCTGGAGGAAGTCGGAGGCGGCCACGGCGGTCAGCGCGGTCGCCACCAGCCGGGTGAGCCGGGGGGCCAGCACCAGTCCGCCGGTGAACCCGGTGGCCACCCAGACCGCGAGGCAGAACGGGCAGCTCACCAGCTCTCCCAGGGCGTGGCGGGTGGGGCTGCCCTGGTCGCGGACCTGCTCCATCACCTCGCCGCTGCCGATCGGGTGGTCGTAGCGGGTGAAGGGGGCGCGCAGCGGACTCGTGATCGCGTCCTTGGACAACAGCCGGCTGAGCTTGTGCGTCGCAATGGAGAGCAGCACCACGTCCCCCGGTGCGGGGCGCTCGGGCACCGGCCGTCCGGTCGCCCGGACGAGGCCCACCAGCGCGCCGGTCACCGTGGCGTAGGTGCCCATCGCCACCAGGTAGCCGCCCAGCGGCCGGTGTTCGTGCGGCGCGTACGCCTGGCGCAGCCGCGCCACCTTCTGCTTCAGCCCACTCTGGGTCACCCGGTCTCCTCGGTTCGTACGGGCAGGGACGCCGGTCAGCCGGCGGTGAGGTTGTCGGCCACCTCGCGGGCGAGGCTGGCCAGGGTCTGGTCGGCGAGCCCGTCGACGTCCCCGCCGGCCAGGTCCAGCCGGACGCGGGCGCCACCGGCGTCGGCGGGTTCCACCTGGATCTCCGCCGACCACTCGGGGGCGGAGTCGCTGCACCAGCGGGCGCGCATCTCCTCGGCGCTGACCACCTCGGGACGACGGTTGCCGTCCTGACGCAGCGGTTCGGGCAGCCAGGCGGCCGCGCGGTCCGGGTCGGTGGCCGTGTTGAACACCACCTCGGGGGGCGCGGACATGCCGCGTTCGGCGTGTGCCGCCATCAGGCGTCCCGCAGCCGGCTCGGGTCGACCTCGCGCCCCGGATGCCGGGCCAGGTACTCGGTCTCCAGCTCCGCGGTCCGGCGCAGGTGGTTGGCGAGTGCGGAGTCGGCCGCGTGCCGCAGCGTGTCCAGCCGGGTGCGGTGCAGGCTCTGCATCTCCCGGATCAGGTCCTCGTCGCCCAGCTCGGAGGGATCCACCCCGAGCAGCTCGCTGTCGACGTCCGCGCTGGCCGCGGTGTCCTGCAGGTGGTCGCCGTCCCACTCGGGCAACCGCTGCTCCGGGCTGGCGTCACCGGTCTGGCGTACTGATTCGGTCATCGTCGCCCCCTCGTCTCGTTCGGGCTGGCGTCTAGACGGATGCCCACACCGGGTGCCACCAAACCCGCGTCCGGGGCCCGCACTACGACACCGCGTCGGAGACGGCGGGTTGTCCCGGTACCCTCGGAGGCATGAAGCGGCTCTGGACACCGGCGTGGATCGCCCGCCACGTGGCCATGGTCGTGCTGGTCGTGGGATTCCTCGGTCTGGGCTGGTGGCAGATCAGCCGCGCCGCCTCGGGCAACACGCTGAGCTGGGCGTACGCCGTCGAGTGGCCGATCTTCGCCGGCTTCGTGGTGTTCGTCTGGTGGCGTGAGCTGCGGCACACGCTGCGCGGCGTCCCGGCCGACCGGACCGCCCCGACGACCGCCGGCACCGAGCCGGCCGCCGCCACCCCGGGGGTACGTCGACCGGTGCGGGTCAGCCGGCTGCCGGTGCCTGCGGACCGCCCCGAGGACGGCGACCTCGCCGAGTACAACCGTTACCTGTCATGGTTGAACGCCAACCCGGGCGCCCGGCCCGGTGACTATCCCGGCTGAGGCCGGTCGGAAGGACGGACGAAGGTGGGCGGAGCCCTTACCCGGTACCGCGTGATCGCCTGGATCGTGGGCGTGGCGCTGGCGGTGCTAGTCCTGATCGGCATGCCGCTGAAGTACGGCTTCGACAACCCGACCGTGGTGGCGGTCGTCGGCACCGCACACGGCTGGCTCTACATGCTCTACCTGGCCGCCACGTTCGACCTGTCCCGCCGGGCCGACTGGCCGCTGAAGCGCATGCTGCTGGTGATGCTGGCCGGGACGGTGCCGTTCGTGTCGTTCTACGCCGAGCGCCGGGTCACTCACTGGCTCGCTCCGCAGCAGCCCCGGACGCCGGAGCCGGTCGCCGGCTGATCCGGGCCGGTCAGCGGTTGGGCCGCCACGGGTCGGCGGCGGCGATGGGGTCCTCCCAGCCGCCGCGGCGCACCCCCTCCTGGGCCCGCCGCAGGGCCCGGGTGACCTGGCCGAACTGCCGTTCGTCGTCGCTGCTGAACAGCAGCACCGGGGCACCCCGGTGTCGCGCCCACAGCTCGTACGCCGGTGGCCGCCAGCGGTCCCCCGCCAGGACCATCAGCACCGGCAGCAGGCCGACCGCCCCCAGCATCAGGTACGCCCCGGCGGTGAGCCGTTGCAGCCCGCCGGTGAAGCCGAGCAGTACGCCTACCCCGCCGATCATGGCGGCCGTGGCCCCCACCGCGCGGAGGGCGAGCCGATCGTGCGGGCCCCGGGCGGTCCACAGCTGGGTCAGTTCGGCGACCGGCCAGCTGTTCCGGCCGACGGTGAAGCGCTCGGCGGTGACCAGGATGCCGGGGCGCGCGTAGAGCAGGGTCGGGGCGGGGGTCGGCTTGGGCGACCGGGGTGGGCGGGTGGCGGAGCCATCAGTCTGCACGGCGTCCTCCCAGGGCTGGCGCTGCCGGGGTCTCCGCGCCGCCCGCGAGCTGCGTCGATGCTGTCCGGCGGGATTCCCGGGTCCGTGCTTCATTGTTCGGGGGTGGCGCCAGCCGGAGGCGGTGATATGCGGGCATGCGGCCACCGGGCGGGCCGGCAATCCCGCGCACAAAGAGGATTCATTTCGGTCTTTGTCGGCATTTTGCGTCGCGTTGCCTGGCGACATCCGCCGAGAACGACGAATCGGGCTAGCTGCGCGTAGGTCACATCCCGCTACCCGGGCGCCACGAGCGGCTGCCGATGCGGTCACGAAGAGTCACCCGTACCGAACGCACTTCCTGCCACTTTGGCAACATTCGCCCCTGCTTCAACTGCGATTCACTCACGTCACGGGTTAGGTTGGGCGGGCCGGACCGGTCGACCGCCATCCACCCGGATGGCCCCGGGCCGGTGTCGCCGCGGGAGAAAGCCGCCCCGGCGACCGTGGAGAGGAGTCTTCCGCTCTTGTCGTCCTTACGGATCCTGCTGCGCACACTGGCGGTCGTCGGCCTCTCCGCCGCGCTGATCGCCCCGGCGTCGGTGGCTCGGGCCGAGCCCACCCCCGCCGAGCTGACGAAGCAGATCGAGAAGTCCTCGACTGAGCTGGAGCGAATCGTCGAGTCCTACAACAAGCTCAACGAGGAGATCAAGGCCAACAAGGCGACCGCGGCCAAGCTGCAGGCGCAGATCGGCCCGCTGCAGGCGCAGGCCGAGCGGAGCCGGGCCGATGTCGCGGTCCTCGCTGCCACCGCCTACAAGAGCGGTGGACTGCGGACCACCGAGGCGCTGCTCGAGCAGGGCGGGAGCAGCTCGCTGACCGAGCGCCTGGGCACCCTCGACCAGTTGACCCGGCAGCGCCAGCAGACCATCGACGGCTTCACCGCCAACCAGCGGAAGCTGATCGACCAGAAGACCCGGCTGGACGTGACGTTGGCCCGCGAGGCCGCACAGGCCCGCCAGCTCGCCGCCGGCAAGAAGAAGATCGAGGCCGACCTCAAGCGGCTGTACGAGCTGCGCCGGCAGGCGTACGGCCGGGCCACCGAGGCTCCGGCGAAGGCCAGCTCCGGCGGCACCGCCCCAGCCATCTCCGGCTCGGCCGGGGTGGCGGTGCGGTACGCCTACGGCGCGATCGGCAAGCCGTACGTCTGGGGGGCCGACGGTCCCGACGGGTACGACTGCTCCGGGCTCACCCTCGCCTCCTGGCGGGCGGCCGGCAAGTCCCTGCCGCACAACGCGGCGATGCAGTGGGACGCCACCGCGCGGGTCAGCCGAAGTTCCCTGCAACCCGGTGACCTCGTCTTCTACGAAGGCCTGGGGCATGTGTCCCTCTACGTCGGCGGCGGAGAGGTGATCGACGCGCCGAGCGCCGGTCGCAACGTCCTCAAACGGGGCATGGACATCATGACCATCGCCGGGTACGGGCGGGTGCGCTGACCCGGCAAGCCCCCTGACACAGCGAACGGCCGGCGTCCCCCTATCGGACGCCGGCCGTTCGTGTTGTCCATTACTACCAGGTCAGGCCGCCTGCAGCCCCTCGGCCCGGGCCAGCTCACGGAGCCGGCCGAGGGCCTGGATCTCGAGCTGACGGATCCGCTCCCGGGAGAGCGAGAACCGCGACGCCACTTCGGTGAGCGAGTGCTCCCGGCCGTCCTCGAGGCCGTAGCGGGCCCGCATGATGCCGGCCGAACGGTCGTCGAGGTGGTTGAGCAGACCCTCGATCCGCTGCCGCTCCAGGCCGGTGAGGACGATGTCCTCCGGCGACGGAGCATCGCTGTCGGCGACCAGGTCGCCGAGGTTGGTGTCGCCGTCGTCACCCACCGGGGTGTCCAGCGAGACGGTGTCCTGCGACCAGCGGCGCAGCTCGTTGACCCGCTCGACGGTGACGCCGAGCGCCGCCGCGATCTGCTCCGGCTCCGGGTCGCTGCCCAGCTCACGGGTGAGCTGCCGGGCCACGTTCCGCATCCGGTTGACGTCCTCGACCAGGTGCACGGGCAGCCGCACCGTGCGCTCCTGCTGGGCGATCGCCCGGCTGATGGCCTGGCGGATCCACCAGGTCGCGTAGGTGGAGAACTTGTAGCCACGTTCGTAGTCGAACTTCTCGACCGCCCGGACGAGGCCGGTGTTGCCCTCCTGGATCAGGTCCAGCATGGGCATGCCCGAGCGCACGTAGCGTCGCGCGATCGACACGACCAGTCGCAGGTTGGCGCGGATGAAGAGGTCCTTCGCCCGCTCGCCCTCGGCGACCAGCCGCTCCAGTTCCTCCCGGTCGACGCCGGCCGGGACGCGGTCCTCGCCGAGCAGGTGCTCGGCGTAGAGCCCGGCCTCGATCGCCTTGGAGAGGTCGACCTCCTTGGCGGCGTCGAGCAGCGGCGTCCGGGAGATCTCGTGCAGGTAGACACCGACCAGGTCGCGCTCCTCGGCGACCTCGTCAGTCCGCATGCCAATGTTCTTGTCCACGATTGCCACGGTCCCCTCGCTCGCGCCGGTTGCCCGGTTCCTTGCCGTCCCCACGTTCGTCAGCCCTTCCCCGTAACCTCCGCTGTGCCCGTAGGTGCTGACACCTACACAACAGATGAGACGCGTCGGGGATTCCATGTCGTGAGTCGAAACTGTCACGAATGCCTGAGTGGTAGCTGAGAGCCCGGTCCATGTTTGCTGTCAGGACCCCCGTCGGGTGACGTGCTCCAGCCAGCACGAACGGGTCGGCCGGATCGGCGGACCGTCGCCCCGCCCAGGGAATCGCATCACTGCGAATTCCATGAACACAGCGACCCGCGTCACCGCCTCATTGCGATCCTGGTCACTGCGAGATACGCGCCGGTGGACCGGTCGGTTCAGCCACGGGTGAGGATTACCCCACCCCTCGATGAACAATCCGCAGCGGGAAAGACGTCCCATCCGGGGAGTGACCCGCGTCGCACCGGGTAGGGCCGGACGAGGTCACCGCGGAACGGCGGGCGGCGTCGGGCATCAGGAGGCGAGCAGGGCCAGCGCGCCGCGCACCTGATCGGCGGAGCGGGCCAGCGCGGCCCGGGCGGCGGGGACGCCGGCGCCGGAAACCAGGGAGACCAGGGCGGTCTTGAGATCGCCGGCGGCCTCCTGCAGGGCCCGCTGACAGATCTCCTCGGCGCAGCCGGTGGCCTCCACCAGGATCGAGATCATCCGGCCGCGTAGCTTCGCGTTGGTGGCCACCATGTCGATCATCAGGTTCGAGTAGACCCGGCCGAGCCGCACCATCACGGCGGTCGAGAACGTGTTGAGCACCAACTTCTGCGCGGTGCCCGCCTTCATCCGGGTCGACCCGGTGACCACCTCGGGTCCGGTGTCCACCCCGATGAAGACGTCCACCGACGACGCGGCCTCGGCCTCCGGATTGGCGCAGAGCAGCACGGTCGAGGCCCCCTGGGCGTGCGACGCGGCAAGCGCCCCGAGGACGTACGGGGTGCGTCCACTGGCGGCCAGACCCACCACCAGGTCGCCGGGGCGTACGCAGTCGGCGGCGTCGGCGGCACCGGCCCGGTCGTCGTCCTCGGCGTCCTCCACGGCGCGCCACATGGCCTCCGGGCCACCGGCGAGGTGCGAGCAGAACCAGTGCCGCGGCGAGTTGAAGGTCGGCGCCAGTTCAGCGGCGTCCAGCACGCCCAACCGGCCCGACGTACCGGCGCCGAAGTAGTGCACCCGGTGCCCACCGCGCAGCGCGGCCACCGCCAGGTCGACGGTCTCGGCGATCTCGTCGAGCACCCCGGCCACCGCGGCCGGCACCCGCCGGTCCGCCTCGTTGATCACGGTCAGCACGTCCCGGGTCGACATCAGGTCGAGGTCGACGCTGTGCGGGTTGCGCCGCTCGGTGGGTGCGCCCACCCGCACCACGGGCCGCCCCACGTCCGCCAGCTCGTCCGGCTCCACCCGGCCGGCGGTCATGCCCGCCTCCGGCCGGAGCCGACCCGGTGCGACCGGACCGCCTCGGCCGTTGCCTCCAGGGCCTTTCTCGTCTTGGCCCGGCTCCGTGCGGCCACCCCGACGAAGAGGCAGTCGACGACGGTGAGCTGGGCCAGTCGGCTCGCCATCGCGCCGGAGCGGTACGTGGTCTCCCGGGCCGCCGTGGTCAGCACGAAGTCGGCCACCTCGGTGATCGGCGAGCGGGGGAAGTTGGTCAGGGCGACCGTGGTGGCACCCCGGGCCCGGGCCTGCTCCAGCACCTCGATCACGTCCGACGTCGTGCCGGTGTGTGAGATGCCGACCGCGACGTCGCCTCGGCCGAGCAGGGCGGCCGAGGTCAGAGCGGTGTGCACGTCCGGGAAGTAGAAGGCGGTGCGGCCGATGCGGTGCAGCTTCTGCTGGAAGTCGGAGGCGACGAAACCGCTGGCGCCGGCACCGTAGACGTCGATCCGGCCGGCGCCGCCGATCGCCTCGACGACCTGCTCGCACACGGCTGGGTCGAGCTGTTCGGCGGTCTCCTCGACGGCCCGGGCGTCGTTGAACGCGATGGTCGCGATGATCTGCGCCAGGTCCGCCCCGGGCGGGATGTCACCGCCCACCACCCGGGCGTCCGGCGGCTCGACCCGGCGGGCGGCCTCGGCGGCGAGCCGGATCCGCAGCTGCGGGTAGCCGTCCATGCCGACCGACCGGCAGAACCGGATGACGGTCGCCTCCGAGGTCTCGGCGGCGGTGGCGAGGTCGGTGATCGTGCGCCGCGCGGCGTCCGCCGGGTCGGCGACGACCAGCCGCGCGACCCGCTGCTCGGCCGGGGACAGCGAGGGGAGCAGGCCACTGATGTGGACGATCAGTCCACCCGGCTCGTGACTCGCAGAAATCTTCGGACTCTTCGCCACGGATGAAACTTACTTTCATGAAGCGTGACCGTCAACCATGGCGATCCGTATCCGGAAAACTACCGCCCTCCGCGCCCGCCCGTCCCGGCAAGGGTCCCATTCCCGCAGCCCCGCCACCTCATCCGCTCCGACCGACTCCGCGGTGCCGACCGACCGACCGACCGGCCGTCGTCCACCCCGCGCCGACCGCACGGCTCGGCCGCGTGGCCGGACGGACGGCCTGGTGCCGCGGTCCCGCCTGCACCACGCCGCCACGGACGGCTAGCGTGTTGCCCATGGCGGAGCGCAGTGTGCTGGTCACCGGCGGCACGGGCGGACTGGGCGGGGCGGTCACGGCCGCATTCCTCAAGGCCGGCTGGCGGGTGGTCGTACCGGAGCGGGAGGGCGCACCGACACAGCCGGCCGGGTCCGGACCGGTCCGGCTCACCGCGGACCTGCTCGAACCGGCCGGGGCGGCCGGGGCCGTCGAGCTGGCCACCGCCGACCCCGCCGCGCCACTGCGCGCCGTGGTCAACCTCGTCGGCGGGTACGCCAGCGGCGGACTGGTGCACGAGACGCCGGTCGAGGAGTTCGAGCGGATGCTCCGGATCAACCTGCGCCCGACGTACCTGGTCACCCAGGCGGCGCTGCCGCACCTGGTCGCCGCCGGCGGCGGCGC
>JBARAE010000162.1:0-8749 GCA_049791715.1 Micromonospora sp. | reverse complement strand
CCGGGGGCGGCGCGCGGCGCCTCGGCCCGGATCCCGATACCGGCCGCCCGGTGCAGCCGCCAGCCGAGGACGGCCTGACCGGCGGCGGCGAACGATCCCGCCGGCAGTCGGACCCGGTGTCGGACGTGTCGCCAGCCGGCGGGCAGCGGACCCTCGCGGGTGGCCCCCACGTCCGGGTAGGTCAGCTCCGGCACGGTACGCACCCCCACGGTCGACTTGGGCCCGCTCAGCCTACGGCCGCTGGGGACGGCCCGCCGGACTCCCGGAGCGTGGGGTGTGGTGGGCTGGGCCGGTGACCGAGCAGCCCTTCATCGCCCCTGCGCAGGCGCGGGACGCCGGCGAGATCCTGACCGTGCAGCGCGCCGCCTACCTGGCCGAGGCGCAACGGTACGGCGATCCGTACCTGCCGCCGCTGACCGAGAGCCTCGAGGAGGTACGTGCCGAGCTGGCCGGTCCGACGATCGTGCTGGTCGCCCGGCTCGGAACCCGGCTGGTCGGCTCGGTACGGGCCCGGCTGGACGGCGACACCGCCCACGTGGCACGGCTCTCCGTGGCGCCTGACCAGCAGGGCCGGGGCATCGGCGGCCGGCTGCTCACGGCGGTGGAGGCCGCCTGCGCGGGTCGGGTGGGACGGTTCACGCTCTTCACCGGGCCGGACAGCGAGGAGAACCTGCGGCTGTACCGGCGGCACGGCTACGTCCTCGCCGGGCCGCATCCGATGGCGCAGGGTCCCGACCTGGTGGACCTGGTGAAGACGGTGGTCAGGCTGGCGCGCACCGACGCCTGAGCCCGTCGGCCTCCATCCGCAGGTAGCGGCAGAGCGCCCGGCCGCCGAGCAGCCCGGTGAGCCCCGCCAGCGGGCCGGTCTGGGCCACCACCAGCTCGACCCGGACCCGACCGTCGGGCAGCGGCGTCAGCCGGTGCTCGCCCCGGGTGTGCACGCCCGGGCTGTCGGACTCCCAGGCGAAGAAGCGGGGCGGGTCGATCTCGGTGACCCGCCAGACCGCCGGCCGCAGCCAGGGTTGCTCCAAGCGAGCGCGGGAGCCGAGCGTGAACGGTCCGGGCTCCAGCCGCCGGGCGGACCGCACCGAGGCGGTCCACTCCGGCCAGCGCTCGATGTCGGTCTGCACCGCCCAGACCCGGTTGATGTCGGCGGCGACCTCGGTGACCTCGACGAACCGCATGGGTTGACCCCTCCCCGTACCCGACGGGCTCAGGCTACGCGCGGGATCGACGCCGGGTGATCCCGGTAGGTGTCGGCTTTCAGGCGGCCTCGCGCAGGTCGGCCAGGCCGATCCGGGTACGGCGGCGCAGTAGGTCCTCCAGTTCGGCGACCGAGGTGACCTCACCGATGACGTTGTTGCCGCCACCGAACTCGGGGCGGTAGCGGTGCACCAGGCGGTAGCGGTACCGGCCCCGGATGAGTTCCACACTCACCCGCCAGCGTCCGCAGCAACCGCACACCCACTCGCGCACCGGCGAAAGGTAGCTCTGACCTGCGGTTTCATCATCCGGTCGAGGGGTGACGAACGGGTCCGAGCGGGGACACGCCACCCGACACCGGCGGTGATGTGCCTCACGACCGTCGGTGCCGTCTGATTGACTGGTCGCCGTGGACCTGCCGATCAACCCGCCGGTCGAGCCGATGCTGGCCAAGAGCGTGCCCCAACTGCCCACCGCACCCGGCATGACGTACGAGCCGAAGTGGGACGGTTTCCGCTGCATCATCTTCCGCGACGGCGACGAGGTCGAGCTGGCCAGCCGGGGCGGCAAGACGATGACCCGCTACTTCCCGGAGGTGGTCGAGCAGGCGCGACGACAGCTGCCGCCGCGCTGCGCCGTCGACGGCGAGCTGATCGTGATCCGCCGGGACGGCCCCGGCGGCCAGCCCCGGCTCGACTTCGAGCTGCTCGCCCAGCGCATCCACCCCGCCGCCTCGCGGGTGAAGATGCTCGCCGAGACGACCCCGGCCGACTTCGTCGCCTTCGACCTGCTCGCCATCGACGACGAGTCGCTGCTCGACCAGCCGTACCCGCAGCGCCGGGCCCGACTGGAGAAGGCGCTGGGCACGGTCCGCCCGCCGGTGCACGTCACCCAGATCACCACCGACCCGGAGGCGGCCCGGCGCTGGTTCGACGTGTTCGAGGGCGCCGGGCTGGACGGTCTGATCGTCAAGCCGGCCGACCTGCCGTACGAGCCGGGCAAGCGGCTGATGTTCAAGGTGAAGCACGCGCGCACCGCCGACGTGGTGGTCGCGGGCTTCCGCTGGCACAAGTCCGGCCCGGTGGTCGGCTCGCTGCTGCTGGGCCTCTACGACGACGCGGGCGTCCTGCACCACATCGGGGTCAGCTCGTCGTTCACCGCCGCCCGCCGCAAGGAGTTGTTGGAGGAGCTGGAGCCGTACCGCGACGTCGACGGCGACCACCCGTGGGTGCACGGCGACCACGAGCGCGGGCAGCGCCTCCCCGGCGGGGTGAGCCGGTGGACCGGCACGAGGAACCTCGAGTGGGAGCCGCTGCGGCCGGAGCTGGTGGCCGAGGTCGGGTACGACGCGATGGAGGGCGACCGGCTGCGGCACACCGCCCAGTTCGTCCGGTGGCGGCCGGACCGGGATCCCCGGTCCTGCCGCTACGACCAGCTGGAGCGTCCGGTCCGCTACGACGTGGACCAGGTGCTGCGCGGCGACCCCGCGGCGACCGCCGGCGGCCCGCGCGGCCGGGCGTAGCCTGGCCGCCGACACGATCACGGAAGGCTCGCACGTGACCCGCTTCTCCGACCGGCTCCGCCGGGTCCGTCCCACCCTGGCCGGGTTCGCCGCGGCGCTGGTGGTGACCGCCGGCTGCACACTGCCGGCGTTCGCGCCACGGACCGAGGCGGAGGGCGGGGCGGCCGCCCCGGGCACCACGCCGACCTGGCGGGCCTGCCCCGAGGTCCCCGACCAGCTGGTCGGCCGGGGGGCGCCCGGCATGCGGTACGAGTGCACCCGGATCTCCGTACCGCGCAACTGGGGCACCGGCGCCACCAGCGGGGCGACCGCGGGGCCGGGCAGCGGGGATACTTTCCAGATCTCCCTGATCCGGGCCCGTTCGACGAAGCAGCACGACCGGGTCGGCTCGCTGGTGATCAACCCGGGCGGCCCCGGTGCCTCCGGCGTGGACACCGCCGTCTACCTCTCCTTCGGCCCCGCGTTCGGCGGGCTGCCCGCCGCGATCACGGACCGCTTCGACATCGTCGGCTTCGACCCGCGCGGCGTGTCCCGGTCCAGCCCGGTCAAGTGCATCTCCGACGCCGACCTGGACGCCAGCTTCGGCTACGACCCCGACCCGGCCAGCCAGGCGTCGTTCGACGGGTTCGTCGCGCTGAACCGGAAGATCGGGCAGGCCTGCGGCGACCGGTACGGCGACCAGCTCCCGCTGTACGGCACCGAGCAGGCGGCCCGGGACATGGACGCCGTGCGGGCCGCGGTCGGCGACGAGAAGCTCACCTACCTGGGCTACTCGTACGGCACCCTGCTCGGAGCGACCTACGCCCAGCTCTACCCGCAGCGGGTGCGGGCCCTCGTGCTCGACGGTGCGGTGGACCCCCAGCAGAAGCTGATCGCCGGCTCGGAGAGCCAGGCGAAGGGCTTCGAGCGGGCGTTCGACAACTTCGCCCGGTGGTGCGGCGCCAACGCGGGGCGCTGCCCCATCGCGCCGGACGCCCGGGCCGCGGTCAGCACGGCGATCGACAAGGCGCGGGTCTCGCCGGTACGCGGCGCGGACGGCAGGGAGGCGACGTCCGGCTGGGTCTTCTACGCGGTCATCTCCTCGCTCTACACCGAGTCGGGGTGGCAGGAGCTGGCCCGGGCGATCGACCGGCTCCAGGGCGGCGACCCGACCGAGGTGTTCAAGCTCGCCGACGCGTACGCGGGCCGCGAGGACGACGGGCACTACTCCAACCTCTTCGACGCGAACCTGGCGGTGAACTGCGCGGACGAGACGGAGAAGCCGACCCGGGAGCGGATCCGCCAGCTCCAGTCGCAGTGGCGGGGGAAGTACCCGCTGTTCGGTCCGTCCCTGGCGGTGGGCATGCTCGGCTGCGTGGAGTGGCCCGGCCAGCGGGACCCGTACCCGACCGGCAAGGCGGTCGGCGCGCCGCCGATCGTGGTGGTGGGCACCACCGGCGATCCGGCCACCCCGTACGAGCAGACCGCGGCGCTGGCCTCGATGCTGGGCGTGGGCCGGGTGCTGACCTGGGAGGGCGAGGGGCACACCGCCTACCCGCAGACCGCCTGCGTCACCGCGGCCGTCGACGCCTACCTGATTTCGCTGACCGTTCCCAGAGAGGGGCTTCGCTGCCCGGCGCGTTGACGGGCTGGGGCCGGTCCGGCTCGGGGACCTCGATGCCCTGCCGGGCGGCCATCTCCTCCAGCAGCGCCCGCAGCCGTCGCACGTCGGCCTTGAGCTCCTCCTGCTCGTCGTGCTCGAACGCGTCGTCGTCGACGATCAGCCGGCTGGCGAAGTGGGCGGTGATCAGCGGGATGACCAGCAGGACCATGGTGGAGATCAGCAACGCGGCGAGGAACCGCCCCTGCATCGTGGTGGGCGAGATGTCGCCGTACCCGACGGTGGAGGCGGTGACCACCGCCCACCAGACCGAGTCTGCCGCGCTCTTCTGCTCGAAGTGGCTGTAGAGGACACCCGCCACCACGATCATCAACAGGTACGACGCGATGAGCGTCCGCGGAGAGTTGGCGAACCACACGAGACCCCGGTAGATCCAGCGGAACGGCAGCAGCAGGAGGTCCATGGCGCACATGCTGCCCGGTGCGGGCAACGGATGCCCGCACATCGACCGGCGCCGCTGTGCCAGGCTGCCGGCATGACAGACGTGATCTTCCGGGAGGCCGGCCGGGCCGACCTGCCCGGCGTCATCGCCCTGCTCGCCGACGACGTGCTCGGCAAGGCCCGGGACTTCACCGAGGTCGACGAGGCGTACGAGCGGGCGTTCGCGGAGATCGCGGCGGACCCGCGTAACCACCTGATCGTCGCCGACATCGGCGGCGAGCTGGTCGGCTGCATGCAGATCACGTACATCCCGGGCCTCGGCCGGCACGGCGCCGAGCGTTCCCTGATCGAGTCGGTCCGGGTCCGCTCCGACCTGCGCGGCCGGGGGCTGGGGCGGGAGATGATGACCTGGGCCATCGACCGGGCCCGGGAACGAGGCTGCGCGTTGGTGCAGCTCACCACGGACAAGAGCCGGGCCGAGGCGCACCGGTTCTACCGCAACCTCGGCTTCGTGGCGAGCCACGAGGGGATGAAGCTGGCGCTCTGACGCGTCCTCCCGCGCCGAGCAGCCTGTCGGCGATGCCGCCCGCCGCTCCTCTCCCCCGCGTCGGGGAGCAGGATCCCCGCCGGGCGGGACGGCCGCCGGCGGCCCTCGGGCCAGGCTGGACGGGCAGCCGAGAAACCGGGGGACCGCCATGCCGACCGTCACCACACCGACCAGCCAGACCGCGCACCCGCGTGACGGGCGACCCGCGCCCGGGTGGGCGGTGCGCGCCGCCCATCTCATCCCGCTGGTCACCCTGCCGTCGGGGTTGTGGCGGATCGCGCTGGTCGCCGGCGTACCGGTCGGCGCGTCGGACCACGGCGAGCCAGTCCACATCCCGGGCTGGCAGAACGTGTACATCGTCGCGCTCAGTGTCGTATCGGAGGCGCTCGCGCTGCTCGCGCTCGGCCTCGTCCGCCCGTGGGGCGAGGTCTTCCCGCGCTGGCTGCCCGGGCTGGGCGGCCGGCGGGTGCCGCCGCTGTTCGCCGAGGTCACCGCGACCGCCGGCGGCGTCGGAGTCACCCTGATCTGGGGGTACGCCGCCTGGGGCGTCCTCGTCAACGGCAACGACCTGGACTTCTCGCCGGCTGGCTTCGCCCTGCTGCTGGCCTGCTACACGCCGCTGCTGCTCTGGGGCCCGCTGCTGCTCGCCGTCACGGCCGCCTACCACCACCGCCGCTGCGGCGACTGACCCGCCCGCCGGCCCACCCCGATCTCGGGGGCGCCCCCCAGGCCGCGGCGGCCCGACCGGCCCCCGGCGGCTGGGGCAGTCCCGGCCCCTCGGGCGTGCGGTTCCTGCCTCGGGACGACGTTCGGCCGGACCGTCCGTGGCGGTCGAGGGTTGGCCCCTGGCCGGCTGTTCGCCAGCACCAGGCATGTGGGCCAGAAGCTACGAGTCTGATGTCGCAAACGGATCAGCCCGTCCCCCACGGAACCGCCGCCGATCCGTTTTCGCCGTCAGACTCGTAGGCGACCTGGAGGCCGCGGTTGGCCGCCCGCAAGGGCCGCCGCGGGCCGCCCGCAAGGGCCGATGCGGGCCGCCCGCAAGGGCCGATGCGGGCCGCCCCGATGGGCCGACGACGCCAGGCCCGAGGCACCACGACCTGCGGCCGGCCACCGAACCGGCCGGCGGCAGAACTGCGGGTCATCCCACGCCGCCGGTCCGGTCCCACCAGGTCCGTCAGTCGTCCACCAGGTGGCCGTCGCGCAGGGTCAGCGTACGGTCGGCCAGTTCGATCAGGGCCAGGTCGTGGGTGGCCACGAGCGCCGTCATGCCGCGCGCGTGCACCACCGCCCGCAGCAGGTCCATGATGGAGCGGCCGGTCTCCGAGTCGAGCTGACCGGTCGGCTCGTCGGCGATCAGCAGGTCCGGCTCGTTGGCCAGCGCCCGGGCCACCGCCACTCGCTGCTGCTGGCCGCCGGAGAGCTCGTACGGGCGCTGCGCGGCGTGCGCGCCCAACCCCACCAGCTCCAGCAGCACCGCCACCCGCTCCTCCCGCTCGGCCGCCGGCACCCGAGCCAGCCGCAGCGGCACCCCGACGTTCTCCGCGGCGGAGAGGATCGGGACCAGCCCGAAGGTCTGGAAAACGAACCCGACCGTCCCCCGGCGCAGACGCAGCAGTTCCCGCTCGCCGGCCGCGGTCACATCGTGCCCGGCCACCCGCACCCGGCCGGAGTCCGGGCGGTCCAGGCCGCCGATCAGGTTGAGCAGCGTGGTCTTGCCGGCGCCCGAGCGGCCGCGCACGGCGACCAGCTCGCCCCGCCCGGCCGAGAAGGAGACGTCCCGGACGGCGTGCACGGCATGCTCACCGCGGCCGAAGGTGCGGCTCACCCCCTCGACCCGGACCACCTCGTCGATGGTGGCCACACGCATCGGCGTCGGGGACAGCTGCTCGCTCATGCGTCACTCCGTTCGGCGTGCGTCCGGTCGCCCGGCCGCACCTCGACGTGGTCGGGTTCCAGGTTGAGCCGTACCCGGTCGCGCAGGGACAGGGCGTCGACGAAGGACGCCGGCAGCTGCATCCGACCGGTCCGGTCCAGCACCGCGTACTCCTCGCTGACCAGCTCGGTGCTGCCGTCGGCGGTCACCCGGGCGGTACGGCGTACCTCGGAGGAGGTCCGGCCGTCGCGGATCGCGACGGTCCGGCGGACCTGGCCGGCCACCGCGTGGTCGTGGGTGACCACCACGATGGTCACGCCCAGCTCGGCGTTGATCGTGCGCAGCGCGGCGAAGACCTCGGCACCGGTCGCCTCGTCCAGCTCGCCGGTCGGCTCGTCGGCGAAGAGCACCTCGGGATCGTTCGCCACCGCCACGGCAACCGCGCAGCGCTGCTGCTCGCCGCCGCTCATCTGACCGGGCCGCCGGTCGGCGCAGTAGCCGACGCCGACCAGGTCGAGCAGCTCGCGCGCCCGCTCCCGCCGGGCCCGGCGGGAACGCCCACCGGCCAGCCGCATCGGCAGCTCCACGTTCTCCAGCGCGGTCAGGTACGGCAGCAGGTTGCGGCCCGTCTGCTGCCAGACGAAGCCCACCACCTGCCGCCGGTAGCTGAGCCGGCGCCGATTCGACAGGGCGAGCAGGTCGTACTCGGCGACCCGGGCGATGCCGGCGGTCGGGGTGTCCAGGCCGGAGAGGATGTTGAGCAGGGTCGACTTCCCGGAGCCGGAGGCTCCCACGATCGCCACCAGCTCACCCCGGTCGATGACCAGGTCGAGCCCCTGCAGGGCGACCACCTCCACCCCCTCGGTCTTGAAGATGCGGACCAGACCGTCGCAGACGATGTGCCCGCGCAGCCGATCCCGGCCGCCGGCCCGCTCGGCGGCACGCTGGGCGGCGCGCTGCTGGAGGGCGGCCAGGTCCGGTACGACGGACGCCTCGGCGGTGGCTGTCATCTCAGCTCTCCTCTCCGAGCCGGAGCACCTCGCCGAGGCGCATCCGGCGGTTGTTCAGGGCCTCGACGGTGATCGCGAAGCCGAGGGCCAGCACGGCGAGCCCGAGGACGCCGCCGACCAGGCCGGGTTCGAAGCGCACCCGCACCGCCACGCCCCCGGTGAACGCGGGCAGCCCGAGCACCGGGGTGAGCAGCACCGGCAGCAGTGCGCCGACCACCGCCCCGGTGAGCACCGACACCAGCACGAGCGGGGTCAGCTCGACCAGCAGCAGCCCTCGCCACTGGCGGCGGGAGAGTCCCATCGTGCGCAGCCGGGAGAGCACCTGGCCCCGGCTGCGGGCCCCGGCCAGCACGGCGAACGCGAGGGCGAGCAGGCCGAGCACCCCGCCCCCGACCGCGCCGATGGTGAAACCGAAGACGAGCAGGCCGTTCACGCCGCTGCCGCCGAGCTCCGCCCGGACCGCGGACCAGGTGCGCACCTCCGGCGCCCGGGGCCGCTCCCCGCCGATGCCGGCACCGCCGCGCTGGTAGCGCCGCTGCCCCTCCTCGGC
>JBARAE010000161.1:0-3929 GCA_049791715.1 Micromonospora sp. | reverse complement strand
GACCATCGGAGTCGACGTCGGTGGCACGAAGGTGGCCGGCGGTGTCGTTGACGACACCGGCAAGGTTCTCGTGCAGGCCCGACGGGACACCCCCGCCGAGGACGTGGGCAAGACCCGGGACGTCATCATCGAGCTGGTCACCGAGCTGGCCACCGGCCGTACCGTCGACGCGGTCGGCATCGGCGCCGCCGGCTGGATCGACGCCACCCGCTCCACCGTGCTGTTCGCCCCCAACCTGGCCTGGCGCGACGAGCCGCTGCGGGAGTACGTCAGCACCGCCACCGGCCTGCCGGTGATCGTGGAGAACGACGCGAACGTGGCCGCCTGGGCCGAGTTCCGCTACGGCGCCGCCCGGGACGCCGACGACTCGATGGTCATGTTCACCATCGGCACCGGCGTGGGCGGCGGCATCGTCCTGGGCGGCCAGCTGGTCCGCGGCGCGCACGGCATCGCCGCCGAGCTGGGGCACATGCTCACCGTGCCCGACGGCCACCAGTGCGGCTGCGGCCGGCTCGGTTGCATCGAGCAGTACGCCAGCGGCAGCGCCCTGGTCCGCTTCGCCCGCGCCGCCGCCCGCCAGGAGCCGCACCGGGCCGCCGCCCTGCTGGACCTGGCCGGGGGTGAGGCCGAGGCGGTCACCGGGCCGATGGTGACCGCCGCCGCGAAGGGTGGCGACCCCGTCTCCGCCGAGGCGTTCGCCCAGGTCGGGCGCTGGCTCGGCACCAGCCTCGCGGACATGGCCCAGATCCTCGACCCGCAGGTCCTGGTCGTCGGCGGTGGCGTGATCGACGCCGGTGACCTGCTCATGGGTCCGACCCGGCGGTCGTACATCGACGCCCTCGCACAGCGCAGCCGCCTTCCGGTGGCCGAGATCCGCCCGGCCGAACTGGGCAACAGCGCCGGTGTCATCGGCGCCGCCGACCTCGCCCGTCGCCTGTGAGCGCGAGGAACGCAGCGGAGCGGAGTCCCGCAGTCGCGAACGGAAGGCCAGCCCTGTGAGCGCGAGGAACGCAGCGGAGCGGAGTCCGGCAGAGACGCGGGGCGGTGTGCCGCTGCGGGTGGTGTCGTACAACGTCCACACCCAGCGCGACGACACCGCAGCCCTGGCCGCGGTGGTGCGGGAGGCGGCACCCGACGTGGTGATTGTGCAGGAGGGGCCTCGGCGGTTCCGGTGGCGGCACAAGACCGCCGCGCTGGCCGAGTCGTTCGGCCTGGTGGTCGGCGCCGGTGGCCTGCCGTCGCTGGGCAACCTGCTGCTGACCAGCCTGCGGGTCCGGGTGCGGGCGACCCACTACCAGCGTTACCCGCTGACCCCGGGCCGGCACCTGCGCGGCGCCGCGTACGCCGAGTGCGAGGTCCCCGGCGCGCGGTTCCTGCTGGCCGGTTCGCACCTGTCCACCGACCCGGCCGAGCGGCCGGCCCAGGCGGCGGCGTTCAAGCGGGAGCTGACCGCCGCCACGCTGCCGGTGATCGCCGGCGCGGACCTCAACGAGGGGCCGGACGGGCCGGCCTGGCGGACTGTCGCGGAGGGACTGACGGACAGCGCGGTGGCCGCCGACCGGGCCGACCGGTGCACCTACTCGTGTGCGAACCCGCGTCGGCGGATCGACGCCCTCTTCGTCGACCCGCGGATCACGGTGGTCGACTACGACGTGGTCGACACGCCGCTGACCCGCCGGGCCAGCGACCACTTCCCCGTCCTGGTGGACCTGCTGCTGCCCGCGACCGCCTGAGCCGTCCGGCCCACCACCGGCCGGTGGCGCAGGGCTGGACAACGGCGGCCGTTGTCGGCAGGATTTCGCAGCGACCCGGCACGCGTGCCGTACATAAGGAGATCCCCCGGTGTCCTCCTCCGCCGACCTCGGCCGCCCTGATCCGGAGACGATGACCGTCGCCCTCACCCGGGACGGCCGCCCGGTCTCCGACCGGGGTGACACCGTCTGCGTCATCGGCGCCGGGGCCAGCGGCCTCACCGCGGTCAAGAACCTCAAGGAGTACGGCTTCGGCGTCGACTGCTACGAGCGGGAGACCGGGGTCGGCGGGGCGTGGAACTGGCGGCACGACCGCAGCCCGGTCTACGCCAGCACCCACCTCATTTCGTCTCGGCCGTTCACGCAGTTCCCCGACTTCCCGATGCCGGACGACTGGCCGGACTATCCGCACCACAGCCAGCTGCTGTCCTACTTCGAGCGGTACGCCGACCACTTCGACCTGCGCCAGCACATCTGGTTCGGCACCGAGGTGGTGCGGGTGGAGCCGGTCGAGGGGGACCGCTGGGACGTCACCACCCGCAGCACCGGAGGGTACGGGCCGGAGCGCACCTCCCGGTACGCGGCTGTGGTCGTCGCCAACGGGCACAACTGGTCGCCGAAGCTGCCCCGGTACGAGGGGCTGGAGGAGTTCCGCGGCGAGGTCATGCACGCCTCGTCCTACAAGGACCCGGCCCAGTTGCGCGGCAAGCGGGTGCTGGTGGTCGGGGCCGGCAACACCGGCTGTGACATCGCGGTCGAGGCCGCCCAGCAGGCGTCCCGCTGCTGGCACTCCACCCGCCGCGGCTACTGGTACGCCCCGAAGTACGTCTTCGGCCGCCCGGCCGACCAGGTCAACGACACTCTGCTCGCGCTGCGGGTGCCGCTGCGCGTGCGGCAGTGGCTCTACCACTGGACGCTGCGGCTGACCGTCGGCGACCTGACCCGGTTCGGCCTGCCGAAGCCGGACCACCGGGTCTACGAGACCCACCCGATCGCCAACAGTCAGCTGGTGTACTACGTCGGCCACGGGGAGATCACCCCCGTGCCGGACGTGGCCCGGTTCCACGCCAAGTCGGTCGAGTTGACCGACGGGCGGGAGATCGAGCCGGAGCTGGTCGTCTTCGCCACCGGGTACCTGCCGCGCTTCGAGTTCCTGCAAGGGAAGGTGCTCGGCGACGACGAGGGTTCCGGCCGCCCCCGGCTCTGGCTCAACGCCTTCCCGGCCGGCCACTCCACCCTGGCCGTGGTCGGCCTGGTGCAGCCGGACTCCGGCATCTTCACCATCTCGCACTGGCAGAGCGTGCTCTTCGCCCGGCTGCTGCGGCTGCGAGCGACCCGACCGGACCGGGCCGCCGCGTTCGACAAGCGGGTCACCGCCGGGATCGGCGAGCGGTACTCGGGCAAGGTCAAGGACAGCACGCGGCACTGGTTCGAGGTGGGCCACGGCGACTACCTGCGCGCGGTCCAGCGCGCCCTGGACGAGCTGGAGGGTGGCCGGTGAGCGCGAGGAGTGCAGCGAAGCGGAGCCCCGCAGTCGCGAACGAAAGGCCGGCTCAGTGAGCGCGAGGAGTGCAGCGAAGCGGAGCCCCGCAGTCGCGAACGAAAGGTCGGTTCAGTGACGACGGAGCGGGTGCGGATCGTTCGGGCGGGGGAGTGGGCCCGCCCGGAGCGCCCGGCCCGCCGCGAGGTGCTCGGGGCCGTACCGGAGGTGGAGGAGGGGCGGCCGCCGCTGCTCTTCGTACCCGGGTTCGGGCACGGCGCGTGGGCGTTCGCCGAGCACTGGCTGGAGCACGCGGCCTCCCGGGGCTTCCCGGCGTACGCCCTCAGTCTCCGCGGACACGGCGCCAGCGAGCCGGCCTCGGACGCGACGCTGGGGTCGTACACCCATGACGTGGTCCAGGTGGCGGCGGGCCTGCCGCGGCGGGCGGTGCTGGTGGGGCACGGCGCCGGTGCCCGGGTGGTCGCGCACGCCCTGGCCCGCTACCCGGCCCGGGCGGCGGTGCTGGTCGCGCCGGTGCTCGGCGGCTGGGCGACCTTCGGCAACGCGCTGCGGCGCAACCCCGGCGGCACCCTGCCGGCGGTGTTCGGCGCCGGCCTGCGGCTGAGCCGCCGGCAGCTGTTCAGTCAGGAGCTGCCCGACGGTGAGGCCCGCCGGTACGTGTCCCGCCTCGGCCGGGC
>JBARAE010000160.1:0-7151 GCA_049791715.1 Micromonospora sp. | reverse complement strand
GGACCGGGCGTGGCCCGGACAGCACGACGGCCGGACCTCCACGGAGAGATCCGGCCGTCGACGGTCGGTCAGTGCGCGGCGCAGCCTGTGGCCGGCGCGGGCGTCGCCGCCGACGCGCCGATCGTGGGCAACCCGAGCAGCACGCCGGGGGTACGCGGGGAACGACCCGCCTCGGCGGCGTCGCCGGCCCGGGTACGCCGGTGCGACAGTGGCTCCCCGTCAGCGTTGAGGTGGTGCGGGGCGGCGTACGTCACCGTGGTGTGCACGATGTCGCCGGGGCGGATCTGCCCGGCGAGGGAACCCGCGTCGAAGTGGACCAGTCGGCCGTCGCGGGCGCGGCCGGACATCCGGCCGGTGCGCTCGTCCTTGCGCCCCTCGCCGACGGCGACCAGCACCTCGACGGTCTCCCCCATGAGCTTCCGGTTCTCCGCCCAGGTGATCTCCTCCACGCATGTGATCAGCCGCTCGTACCGCTCCTGCACGACCTGCTTGGGGAGCTGACCGTCCATGGTGGCTGCGGGAGTGCCGGGGCGCTTGGAGTACTGGAAGGTGAACGCCGAGGAGAACCGCGCCTCGCGGACCACGTCGAGGGTCCGCTCGAAGTCCGCGTCGGTCTCGCCGGGGAAGCCGACGATGATGTCGGTGGTGATCGCCGCGTCCGGCATCGCCGCCCGGACCTTCTCGATGATCCCCAGGTACTTCTCCGACCGGTACGAGCGGCGCATCGCGCGCAGCACGTCGTCGGAGCCGGACTGCAGCGGCATGTGCAGCGAGTGGCAGACGTTGGGCGTCTCGGCCATGGCGGCGATCACGTCGTCGGTGAAGTCCTTGGGGTGCGGGCTGGTGAACCGGACCCGCTCCAGGCCCTCGATGTCGCCGCAGGCGCGGAGCAGCTTGCCGAACGCGTACCGGTCGCCGAACTCGACGCCGTAGGAGTTGACGTTCTGCCCGAGCAGGGTCACCTCGAGCACACCCTCGTCGACCAGGGCGCGCACCTCGGAGAGGATATCGCCGGGGCGGCGGTCCTTCTCCTTGCCGCGCAGGGAGGGCACGATGCAGAACGTGCAGGTGTTGTTGCAGCCGACGGAGATCGACACCCAGCCGGCGTACGTGGACTCGCGCCGGGTCGGCAGCGTGGAGGGGAAGACGTCGAGGGATTCGAGGATCTCCACCTCGGCGGCGGTGTTGTGCCGGGCCCGTTCCAGCAGCACCGGCAGCGAGCCGATGTTGTGCGTGCCGAAGACCACGTCCACCCAGGGGGCCTTGCGGACGATCTCGCCCCGGTCCTTCTGGGCCAGGCAACCGCCGACCGCGATCTGCATCCCCGGGTGCTTGTCCTTCACGGGGCGCAGATGACCCAGGTTGCCGTAGAGCCGGTTGTCGGCGTTCTCCCGGACGGCGCAGGTGTTGAACACCACGACGTCGGGGTTGTCGTCGGCCTCGGCGGCGCGCACGTAGCCGGCCTGTTCCAGCAGGCCCGAGATGCGCTCGGAGTCGTGCACGTTCATCTGGCAGCCGTACGTGCGCACCTGGTAGGTGCGCGGGCTGCTCGCGGCTGCGGTAGTCATGACCGGGACAGCGTATCCGGGTGGACCGGATGGAATCGAACGAGGAGGAGCCGTGTGCCGGAGCATCAAGACCCTGCGTGAGCCGTACGTCCCGGTGGTCACCGAGGCGGACATCCGGGCGGCGGCGCTGCAGTACGTCCGGAAGATCTCCGGCTTCCGGGCGCCCGCCGCGCACAACGCGGCCGCGTTCGAGGCCGCGGTGGACGCCGTCACCGCGGCCACCGCGACCCTGCTGGACCAGTTGGAGGTCCGGGGTGCTCGCCGGTCGTGACCGCCTTCGGTCCGAGCGGGGCGGTCAGGCGGCGGCGAGCGCCGGGGCCACCGAGTCCGGGGCCCAGCGCGAGCGCCGGCACTGTGACCAGCCCCGGCAGCCGGGGTGGGCGACGGTGCAGAGCCGCTGCTCGCTGAGCACCTCGCCGTCGTCGGTCTCGACGACGTCGAAGTGCACCGGTCGGATGGTGCCGTCGGGGGCGACCAGCAGGTGTCGGGTCTCGTCGAGCGTGTCGTCGCGCATCAGGCAGTTGCGGTCCAGCAGCCGGGCGAGCGCCGCGATGGTGGGCAGCTCGGGCAGCCGCTCGGGCACCCCGTAGCAGTCGACCATCGTGCCGAAGACCCCGGGCGCCTCCCAGACGTCACAGACCACCGCGTAGGTGGGCAGCCGGGCCGGGTCGGCGACGGCGAGGGGCATCACCACCCGACCGAGCGCCTCGGCCAGCGCCGGGTAGACCGTGGCGGGGGCCACTCCGTCGATTCTCCAGTTCCACAGCTCGGTCATGCCGTCTCCTCGCTGTGCTCGTCCCACCGGCCTCCGGATCGGGCCTTACTGACGATGGTGGGGTGCATATGACCTCAGCCGGGGGCAAGTTACCGGTCTGTGACCATTCCGGGCAAAAATTCCTCGGGCCCCATTGCTCCGAGTGGCGGGAAGATGACAGTTTATCGGGTATGGTGCCCCGTCCGGGAGCGGATCGGCAGGGTCAGCGGACGCGGATGAGGTGCTCGCTCGGCGGCAGCAGCTCGCCGATGACCGTGCCGCCCGGCACCTCGCCGGCGACGAGCAGCCCACCCGATGTCTGGGCGTCGGCGAGCAGCAGCCGCTCCCCCTCGTCGACGCCCCCGAAGTCGGTCCACGGAGTCACCCAGTCCAGGTTGCGGCGGGTGCCGCCGCTGACGTACCCGTCCCGCAGTGCCTCCCGCGCCGCCGGCAGGTACGGCACCCGGGCCGCGTCGATGACGACCGTGAGCCGGCTGGCCCGGGCGAGCTTGGAGGCGTGCCCGAGCAGACCGAAGCCGGTGATGTCGGTGCCGCAGCGGATGCCCGCGGAGACCGCCGCACGGGCCGCGTCCCGGTTGAGCCGGGTCATCGACGCGACCGCCTCCGGGAACCGTTCGCCGGTGGCCTTGTGCCGGGTGTTCAGCACCCCGACGCCGAGCGGCTTGGTCAGCGACAGCGGCAGGCCGGCCCGCCCCGCGTCGAGGGTGATCAGCTCCTCCGGCCGGACCACCCCGGTGACCGCGAGGCCGTACTTCGGGCCGTCGTCGTCGACGCTGTGCCCGCCGGCGAGGTGACAGCCCGCTTCCCGGGCCACGTCCTGGCCACCGCGCAGCACCTCCCGCGCCAGCTCCAAGGGCAGCACGTCGCGCGGCCAGCAGAGCAGGTTGAGCGCCACCAGCGGGGTGCCACCCATCGCGTACACGTCGGAGAGCGCGTTGGCGGCGGCGATCCGCCCCCAGTCGTAGGCGTCGTCGACGACCGGGGTGAAGAAGTCGGCGGTGCTGACCAGGCCGGTGCGCTCGTCCAGCCGGACCACCGCGGCGTCGTCGCCATGGTCCAGGCCGACCAGCAGGTCGGCGGTACCGCCGGCCGGGCCGAGCCCGGCGACCATCGCCTCCAGCTCGCCGGGTGGGATCTTGCAGGCGCAGCCGCCGCCACGGGCGTAATCGGTCAACCGGAGCACGTCGGGCATCCCCCCATGATCTCCGCAGGTCGCGAGCTCCGCCACTCGGACGGGCCGGCTCGTGACGAAATTCGGACTCCCGGACACGGCGGGGGCGCGGCGCAAGCCGGTGTTACCGCTCCGTGACCATCTGGGTTGCGTTCCGCCACGTCACCCCGCCTACAGTTGCCCAACCGGGGGTCGATCGACCCCGCTTCCGGGACGGACGAGAGGGACGGTGGACGACGTGACCACGGGCGAACCGCTCATCGTGCTGGACGGGGTCAACAAGTGGTTCGGCCCGCTGCACGTGCTGGACGACGTCTCGCTCTCCGTCGGCAGGGGCGAGGTGGTCGTGGTGATCGGCCCCTCCGGCTCCGGCAAGTCGACGCTCTGCCGGGCGATCAACCGGCTGGAGCCGATCAACTCGGGCACCATCACCTTCGACGGACAGCCGCTGCCGGCCGAGGGCAAGGCGCTGGCGAAGCTGCGCAGCGAGGTCGGCATGGTGTTCCAGTCGTTCAATCTCTTCGCCCACAAGACCATCCTTGAGAACGTCACCCTCGGCCCGGTCAAGGTCCGGAAGGAGAAGGGGGCCGTCGCCCGCGAGCGCGGCCTGGCCCTGCTCGACCGGGTCGGCATCGCCAACCAGGCCGACAAGTATCCGGCGCAGCTCTCCGGCGGTCAGCAGCAGCGGGCGGCGATCGCCCGCGCGCTGGCCATGCAGCCCAAGGCCATGCTCTTCGACGAGCCGACCAGCGCGCTGGACCCGGAGATGGTCGGCGAGGTGCTGGACGTGATGACCTCGCTGGCCCGGGACGGCATGACCATGGTCGTGGTCACCCACGAGATGGGCTTCGCCCGGCACGCGGCCAACCGGGTGATCTTCATGGCCGACGGGCAGCTCGTCGAGGACGCCCCGCCGACCGAGTTCTTCGCGAACCCGCGCAGCGAGCGGGCCAGGGACTTCCTCTCCAAGATCCTCACGCACTGAGCGTCCGTAGTGGAGCGCGCCGCCCCCCGGCGGGCTCCGTCGAAGAAGGAGATGAGTATGCGTTTCAAGCGCGTGGCCGCGGTCGCCGCGGCGGCGACCCTGGCGCTGGGCCTGGCCGCCTGCGGCGGTGACGGCGGCGACGAGGGCACCGGCGCGGGCAGCAAGTCCTTCCCCGCCGGCAGCACCATGGAGAAGCTGAACAAGGCCCAGAAGATCACGGTCGGCACCAAGTTCGACCAGCCGGGCTTCGGCCAGAAGGGCCTGTCGGGCAAGCCGGAGGGCTTCGACGTCGAGATCGCGAAGATCATCGCCAAGGAGCTCGGCGTCCCCGAGGACAAGATCGAGTACGTCGAGACGCCATCGAAGGTCCGTGAGGACGTCATCGTCCAGGGCAAGGTTGACCTCGTCGCGGCGACGTACACGATCAACGACAAGCGCAAGGAGCGCATCGCCTTCGCCGGGCCGTACTACGAGGCCGGCCAGAACATCATGGTCCGCAAGGACGACACCAGCATCACCGGCCCGGACTCGTTCAAGGACGGCACCAAGAAGGTCTGCTCGGTGACCGGCTCCACGCCGATCGAGGAGATCAAGAAGTACGTCAAGGACGTCGCCACCCAGGTGGTGCCGTTCGACACCTACGACAAGTGCCGCGACGCCCTGAAGAGTGGCCAGGTCGACGCCGTCACCACCGACAACGTGATCCTGCTCGGCTACATCGCCAAGGACGAGGCCTCCTTCAAGATGGCCGGCGACAACTTCACCAAGGAGCCGTACGGCATCGGTGTGAAGAAGGAAGACACCGACTTCCGGAACTTCATCAACGACGTCCTGGAGAAGGCCATGCAGGACGGCCGCTGGAAGAAGGCCTGGGACGACACCGCCGGCAAGTTCGGCGCCACCCTGGGCGACGCTCCGACGATCAACCGCTACTGATCCGAGCCGATCTGGAGGGTGGGGAGGAAACCGACCCGTGAGTGTGCTCATCGACAAGTTCGACGTCTTCGCGGGTGGATTCTGGCTCACCCTCCAGATCTGCGTGCTCGCCGCGATCGGCGCCCTGATTCTGGGCGCCGTCGTGGCGGTGCTCCGCATCTCACCAGTGCCGCCGCTGCGCGCCGTCGGCACCGCGTACGTGAACATCTTCCGGAACATGCCGCTGACGGTGGTGATGTTCTTCGCCGCGTTCGGCCTGCCCGCGCTCGGTTCCAACGCGAACTTCCTGCGCATTCCCGGCCTCGATGCGGTCTTCAGCCGGCTCGGCACCGACCTGCCGTACTTCCGCTTCGCCCTGATCGCGCTGTCGCTCTACACGGCAGCGTTCGTGTGCGAGGCGCTGCGCTCCGGGGTCAACGCGGTCCCGGCGGGGCAGGCGGAGGCGGCCCGCTCGCTCGGCCTCACCTTCGGTCAGAACCTGCGCCACGTAGTGCTGCCGCAGTCCTGGAAGGCGTCGATCGTGCCGCTCGGCTCGGTGATCATCGCGATGATCAAGAACTCCGCGCTGGTCGGCTTCTTCGGCGTCATCGGCGACCTGTCGCAGACCGCCGATCAGCTCACCTCGGCCGGGGGCTACGCGTTCATCCCGGTCGCCATCGGGATCTCGGTCGGCTACCTGATCATGACCGTTCCGCTCGGCGCGCTGCTCGACCGGATCGAGAAGCGACAGGCGGTGGCCCGATGAGCCAGCAGAACAGTGTCCTCTACGACGTCCCCGGCCCCCGGCAGCGGCGGATCACCCTGATCAGCAGCCTGATCGCCACCGTGGTGGTGCTCGTCGGGGCCTACTTCCTGATCTACCAGCCGCTGGCCGACAAGGGCCAGTTCTCGATGCAGCTCTGGGGTCCGCTGATCGACCCCACCAACGAGAAGTTCTCCCAGGTGTGGAACCGGCTCGGCGTGGGCCTGAAGAACACGCTCACCGCCGCCGCTCTGGCCATCCTCTCCTCCCTGGTCGTCGGCACCGTCCTGGCCGTGCTGCGGATCCAGCTCAAGAGCCTGACCCGGCGGCGCTTCACCGGCCTGGCCACCCCCGTGGCGTACCTGCTGCGCGGGCTGAGCCGGCTGCTGTCGGCGGTCACCCGGATCTGCGTCGAGGTCTTCCGCGGCCTGCCGGTCGTGATCACGATCTTCTTCGTGGCGCGCGGCTTCCCCGAGTTCGGCCTTTCGTTCGACACGCTCTGGTACCTGGTCATCGGTCTCACCATCTACAACTCGGTGGTCATCGCCGAGATCCTCCGCTCCGGCATGGAGGGGCTGCCCGGCGGGCAGGCGGAGGCGGCCGCCGCCATCGGCCTCTCCCCGGCGCAGACCACCCGGATGATCCTGCTGCCGCAGGCGTTCCGGATCATGCTGCCGGCGCTGATCAGCCAGCTGGTCGTCGTGCTCAAGGACACCTCGCTCGGCTTCATCATCAGCTACGAGGAGACGCTGAACATCGGAAAGCAGATCATCGGCGTACTGGGCAACCCGATCCAGGTCTACGTGGTGATCGCCGTGCTGTTCATCGCGGTCAACTACTCGCTGTCGAAGCTGGCGCAGTACCTCCAGCGCCGGCTCGCCCGGGGCCGCCGGTCCGCCGGGACCCCGGCGGCGGTCGCACCGCCCGCCGCGCTCATGTCCCAGTCGGAGAGCAACGGCGTGGCCCCCTGATCC
>JBARAE010000159.1:0-2250 GCA_049791715.1 Micromonospora sp. | reverse complement strand
CTGTTGGGAGGGGATGTAACGCTCGCGCCAGCGCCGTTCGACGTCGGCCCGAGGTGACACCCGACGCTCTCGGATCACGGCACGATTCACGGTCGTCTCGAGCGCGGTCGACACGAAGATGCGCAGGTCCCACCGATCAATCAGTTCCGGGCGCATGAGGAAGACGCCGTCGAAGACCAGCACGGCGTCGGCTGGGGCAGTCGTGACCGGCGGGGACAGCGCAGTATCCGCGGTGCGGTCGTAGACCGCGTGTTGGAAGCGTCGATCTCCGCCCGGGCCGAGCGGATCGAGCAGAACCCGGTTCAGCGCGTTGCAGTCGTGGGTGTCGAGGTAGCAGCCTTCGGCCGAGTACTCGCCGCGCGGATAGCGCTGTGCCCGGGGGAAGAGGAAATCGTCGATCGTCGCGCGGATGACGTCGCGGCCCTGTGTGCGCAAGACGACGGCCAGCTCGTCGGCGAGCGTGGTCTTGCCTGCGGCGGGCGGTCCGTCGATGGCAACCCGCGTCGGGCGTGCGACTGTGACGGACCCGACTGCCTCAGCCAGGCGGCCGAGCAGCTCGTCGCGGGTGCCTTGGTCCACGTCCGGCCCCGTCCTAGTCTCGCGAAGGTCGCCGTGTCGAGCCGACCTTCGCGCGCCAGCCTTCTCGCGCCCGCCACTCCCAGAGTGAGCGAGATTGCCGCATGCGGAAGTGGCTGCGGTCACGGCGCAAACAGACTGTCATGCTAGCGCTGGTCGCTCGGTCTAGCGTGACCGGTCATGCCGCTGGTCGCGGGTCGAAGCGCGGGCAGGAGCCGGTTTATGGTGGCCGGATGCTTGACCTGGGCAGGCTAGACCTGGAGGAGATCGCCACCGCGCTCGAGGACCAGACCGACTACGAGCACCGATGGCTGATCAACCCGCAGACCGGCGAGATCGTGTTCTGGACGATGGACGGCGGCATCGACGGACACACGCCCATCGACCTTGACGACCTCGACCTGGTCGGTATTGATCCGCTGTCGTCCTACGTCTGGTACCAGGACATGGCCGACTTCGCCGAGAGGATCAGTGATGCGGCGGCCGGCCGCAGACTCGCCCGAGTGATCCAGGGCAAGGGTGCCTTCCGGCGGTTCAAGAACGAGTTGCATGAGGAGTATCCGCACCTCCTGCCAGCGTGGCACGCCTTCCGAGATGTGCGCGCACAGCGGCGGGCTGTTGAATGGCTGGTCGACAACTCGCTGGTCAACGACGAAACGGGCGAGCGTTTCGTGGCCGAGCACCCAGATCCCGACCTTCCCTGAGCTGGCGCCCGCGCCGCGCGACTTCCTGTACGACGAACGAACACATCTGCCGCAGTCCGGGCGCTGACCTTCGTCGGTGAGCAACCGCATCTGCCGATGTAAGTGCGACGGTTGACCGGTTGACAGAAATCAAGCTGGAGAGAGTGTCGGATCTGCCGGATGCCGTTCGTAGCGTATGCAGAGACGGACGTCGGGTCCGGGGACGATCAGAGGGAGCGGACATGCCTGAGTACCTCATCTACTTCAATCAGCAGTGGGTGGGTGACCACACCGAGGAGTGGTTCCGCGGGCGCGGTCCACTCGCCAGGGCGGTTGTTGATGAGATCAAGGCCGCCGGGGCATTCGTCTTCGCCGGGGGCCTGGAGGAAGAGGACGGCCGAGTCTTCAACGCAGACGCCACAAGCGGTGCGATGGTCTTCACCGACGGGCCCTATGCCGAGAGCAAGGAGTTCCTGGGTGGCCTGACCATCGTGGACGTGCCGGATGAGGCGACCGCCCGGATGTGGGCCGGCAAAATCGCGGAGGCATGCGGCTGGCCGCAGGAGGTTCGCCGGTTCAAGCCGCGGCGCGTCTTGCAGGGATGAGATCGTCACTCGTCGGCTGAGGCTTGAGCCGAGGCGTGGCCGGCACCGGGGTGACGTCGCTGCTGCGGTATCGGCAAGGATTCGACCAGGCACGGGGGCGGCCAGAAGAGTGCCGCCCCCGGAGCCGGCCGACGAAAGCGCTTCGCCGTACTCATCTGCCGCAGACCGCGCCCGGTCAGCGTCCGCTAGTGCCGATCAGCGGATGGGTCGTGAGGGCAGTCGAGAACCTCGCCATGGAGTCTCCATGCAGACACCGTTCTCTGGAGCCCGACCTCCGAGAGCTCGTGGCCGGCCCGGCCAGAAGACTGGTGAGGCGGCTCAGCGGCGACTTCCCCAAGTCTGATGCCAGTAGCCGGCGTCGTCGCTGCCCACGCGAAGTACAGCAT
>JBARAE010000158.1:0-8025 GCA_049791715.1 Micromonospora sp. | reverse complement strand
GGTCCGCCCCGCTCGGGCGGGTGCCCCGGCCCTTCCGGGACGCGGCGGGACCGGTGGCGGTGCGGGGCGGAGTCACCGTGCGACGGTACCCGCCGCCGCCGACACGGGCCGCGCCCATCCGCCGCGTGGCGTGGGGACGCGATCCTCGGCGCGTCGCGTCCGGTTACCTCCCGATCGCGAGGCGTGGCCGGAATCGGTTAGGGTGCCACTCATGCCGAGCGACGTGGTCCGCGTGATCTACCGCAAGTACGACGGCAGCGCCCACCGCGACTACCCGGCCCGCCGACTCACCGAGGACGACCTCGGCGTCTGGCTCGGCGTACCGGCCGGCACCCAGTCGGTCTACCACGGCCGGCCTTCGGTCGAGCGGATCCCCTTCGTCCTGCTGGTGCCGCACCACGCCTGGTGGACGGGGATGTTCAACCCGCCGCCGCGGACCAGCGAGGTCTACTGCGACATCACCACGCCGGCCCGCTGGGAGGGCGAGGACACCGTCCACCTGATCGACCTCGACCTGGACGTGGTGCGCCGCCGGGCGACCGGCCTGGTCGAGCTGCGCGACGAGGACGAGTTCGCCGAGCACCGGGAGCGCTTCGGCTACCCCGACGACGTGGTGGTGGAGGCGGAGTCGGCGGCCGGTTGGCTCTTCGGCGCGCTGGCGGACGGCACCGAGCCGTTCGCCACGTCGTACCGGAAGTGGCTCGGCCTGGTGGTCTGAGCCGGCGTCATCAGCGCGGCGGCCAGACGTCGGCCGGGCCGAACGGTGGCAGCTCGCGGAGCTTCTCCGGGTTGAGCTGGTGGAAGACACCGGTGATCCGGCCCTCGTGCACCGCGTACGCGGACACCATCCGGATCGTCCGCCCGTCCCGGAAGGGTGTCTCCGCCTGCCAGCCGAGGGTGCCGTTCACCAGCACCGGGCGGGCGAGGAGCGGAGTGCCGTACCGGGCGGCCTGGCCGAAGAGGCCGAGGAGGAAGCGGGCCACCACCTCGGCACCCACCACCGGCCGGCGGCCGGCCGGGAAGTGCCCGCCACTGTCCCCGATCATCACCACGTCCGGGGCGAGCACCTCGACCAGCCGGTCCAGCTCGCCGGACTCGACGGCGGCGGCGAACGCGGCGAGCACCCGCTGCTGCTCGGCCAGGTCCGCGGTGTGTCGGGGGACGTCCGGGCCGGTGACCGCGCGGCGGGCCCGGGAGGCGAGCTGCCGGGCGGCGGCCGGTGTGGTGCCGAGCACCTCTGCGATGGTGGCGAACGGCACGGCAAAGACGTCGTGCAGGACGAATGCCACCCGCTGCTCGGGCGCGAGCCGCTCCAGCACCACCAGCAGCGCGGTGCCGAGCTGGTCGGTACGGACCGCCCGCTCGGCCGGGTCCGGGGCGAAGCCGTCGGTGGCCGGTACGGCGGTCACGACCGGCTCGGGCAGCCACTGGCCGGGGTAGGTCTCGCGGCGTACCCGGGCGGAGCGGAGCACGTCGAGGCAGATCCGCGAGCAGGTGGTGGTCAGCCAGGCGCGCAGGTCCCGGATCTGGACTCGGGCCGCCGGGTCGGGCAGCGCGCCCGCGTAGCGGAGCCAGGTCTCCTGCACCGCGTCCTCGGCCTCGCTCCGGCTGCCCAGCATCCGATGGGCGACCGCCATGAGGTGCCCGCGCTCCACCTCGAACTCCGCCGCGAGATCCGCCACCTGAACCACTCCCTCCCCCGCCGGACACATTCTCCCCACCCACCGGACGCCCCACCGCCCCGAAACGTGACAGCCCCGGCCGCCCCCCGCTCTCCCGCGTCGATCATGGAGTTGTGGCTCCTCGCAAAAAGGGCGAGAAGCACGGTTCGGGCACCACGACTCCATGATCGACTGGTCGGGAGGCGGGGAACGGCGGGGTGGGCGAGGATCGGGGGATGAGCGGAGTCGATGAATCCGGGATCGTGGCGCCTGAGGGCGGGGGGATGCGAAAGCTGCTCCGGGTGGCACCGGACGACGGGACGGTCGACCTGGCGGCCATCGACCCCCGGTCCACCCCGGGCCTGCCGGGGGCCGCCGGGAGCGGAAAGCCGCGCAAGGCGTGGGCCCGCGAGCAGATCGAGCTGCTCGGCGCGGAACTCGGCCGGCAGCAGGAGATGCTGTACGCCTCGGCGAAGGCCGCGGCAGGTCCGGAGGCGCCGACGAGCGCTCCGACGGGCGCCGACGCCCACCTCGACGGGGACCGGCCGCGTCGGTTGCTGCTGGTGCTCCAGGCGATGGACTGCGGCGGCAAGGACGGCACGATCAAGCGGGTGGCCGGCGCGATGAACCCGCTCGGCCTGCACATCCGCTCGTTCGGCCCGCCCACCGGGGAGGAGCGTCGGCACGACTTCCTGTGGCGCATCCGCCGCGCCCTGCCGCCGCCCGGGTACGTGGGGATCTTCAACCGCTCGCACTACGAGGACGTGCTGATCGCGCGGGTGGCGTCGCTGGTCGACGAGGCCACCTGGCGGGCCCGGTACGACCAGATCAACGCGTTCGAGCGGGAGCTGGCCGAGGGTGCGGTGACCGTGGTGAAGGTCATGCTGCACATCTCGTACGCGGAGCAGGGCGACCGGTTGATGGAGCGGCTCACCGACCCGCGCAAGTACTGGAAGTACAACCCGAGCGACCTCGACTCCCGGGCCCGCTGGGACGACTACCGGGCGGCTTACGCCGAGGCCCTGGGGCGGTGCGACACGGACGCCGCGCCCTGGTTCGTGGTGCCGGCGGACCGCAAGTGGTACCGGGACTGGGCGGTCGCCCACCTGCTCCGGGAAACGTTCGCGGGACTTGATCTGGGGTATCCGGCTGCCGGTTTCGACGTGGAGCGGGAGCGGCAGCGGTTGCGGGGCGGGGATCAAGCGGCCGAAGGTGAACAGCGGGTGAACGACCGGTGAATCGGGCCTGACCAGGGGTGGGCCGCCTATGGGACGGTTCCGCGGGGTACCTAGCATGCGCAGAGCAGACGCCCTCCGGGGCAACGGCCACCCTTCCACCGACACGACGAGGTCCGTGCTGTGAAGTTTTCCTTCCGTCCCACCGAGGGCGCCTTCTACGAGCTCTTCACCAGGGCCGCGCAGAACCTGGTGCGGGGCACCGAGCTCCTCAACGAGCTGGCCCTGCCCGGCGTCGACGTGCAGTCGGTCAGTGAGCGGCTCACCGAGGTCGAGCACGACAGCGACCAGATCACCCACGAGCTGTACAAGAAGATCAACTCCACCTTCATCACCCCGTTCGACCGGGAGGACATCTACCGTCTGGGCTCGCTGCTCGACGACGTGATGGACCACCTGGAGGCGGTGGGCAACCTGCTCTACCTGTACGGCCTCACCAAGCTCCCCGCGCTGCCGCGCGAGCTGCACGAGCTGGTGAACGTCCTCGATCAGCAGGCCAAGCTGACCGCCGAGGCCATGCCCCGGCTGAAGTCGATGAAGGACCTCGAGGACTACTGGATCGAGTGCAACCGCCTGGAGAACGACGGCGACCAGGCGTACCGGATGCTGCTCGTCCGCCTCTTCTCCGGCGAGTACGACGCGCTCACCGTGCTGAAGATGAAGGAGGTGGCCGACGAGCTGGAGGCCGCCTGCGACGCCTTCGAGCACGTGGCGAACACCGTCGAGACCATCACGGTCAAGGAGTCCTGATCCGTGACTCCCGAACTCATCGCCGTCTTGGCGGTGATCATCGCCGCCATGGCGTTCGACTACACGAACGGCTTCCATGACGCGGCGAACGCGATCGCCACCAGCGTCTCCACCCGGGCGCTGACCCCCCGGATCGCCCTGCTGCTGGCCGCCGTCGGCAACTTCGTCGGCGCCCACTTCGGCGCCGGGGTGGCCAAGACCGTCGGCGACGGCCTGGTCACCCTGCCCACGGGTGTGGCCAGCCTGGGAGTGGTCTTCGCCGGGGTGCTCGGCGCCATTGCCTGGAACCTGATCACCTGGTACTTCGGCCTGCCCTCGTCCTCCTCGCACGCCCTCTTCGGCGGCCTGGTCGGGGCGACCCTGCTCGCCACCGGCGGCGTGGTGCAGTGGGCCAACATCGGGCAGAAGGTCATCATCCCGATGGTGCTCTCGCCGGTGGTCGGCCTGGTCCTGGGCTACCTGCTGATGCTGGCCATCCTGTGGGCGTTCCGGAAGGGGCAGCCGGGCAAGCTCAACCGGGGCTTCCGCTACGCGCAGACCGTCTCGGCCGCGGCCATGTCGGTCGGCCACGGTATGCAGGACGCCGCGAAGACGATGGGCATCATCGTCCTGGCCCTCTACACCGGTGGCTACCAGAGCGACAAGACGCACATCCCCGGCTGGGTCTTCTGGACCTCGGCGACCATGCTGGCGCTCGGCACGTACTCCGGCGGCTGGCGGATCATCCGGACCCTCGGCCGCAAGATCATCGACCTGGGTCCGCCGGAGGGCTTCGCCGCCGAGACGGTGGCCAGCGCGGTGCTCTACTTCAACGCCCTGGTGCTGAAGGCGCCGATCTCCACCACCCACACGATCACCTCCGCGATCATGGGTGTGGGCGCGACCAAGCGGATCTCCGCGGTCCGCTGGAACGTCGCCGGCAACATCGTGATCGCCTGGATCATCACGTTCCCCGCCGCCGCGGCGATCGCCTGCCTCGCCTACCTGCTGGTCCGGCCGCTCTTCTGACGCCGACCGCCCGTCGAGGGGTCTCCTGCCACGGCAGGAGGCCCCTCACGCGTAGTCGACGCCGATCCGTTCCCGGATCGCGTCCAGCAGCCCCATCACCTCGAGGGTGGCGTCATGCGGGACGAGCGGGCTCTCACTCAGTCCGGCGGCCAGGCAGCGCTGCACCTCGGCGGCCTCGTACTGGTAGCCGCCGCCGGTGAGGTCGGCGGGCAGCGTCTCCGGGTCCGCCCCGACCCGGTGCAGCACCGCCGAGCCGGGGCGGTAGAACGGCTCGGGCAGGTCGATCCGGCCGGTGGTGCCCGTGATCGAGGCGGTGATCCCGGTGGCACCCACCATCCCGCAGCTCAGCGTGGCCACCGCCCCCGAGTCCCAGCCGAGCACGATGCCCGTGTTCGCGTCCACCCCCTCGGGGGTGAGGCTGGCCCAGGCGTGCACGTGCTGCGGCACCCCGAGCAGCAGGTGGGCCAGGCTCACCGGGTAGACGCCGAGGTCCAGCAGGGCCCCACCGCCCAGCGTCCGGGCCCGCATCCGGTGCTCCGGCGGGAACGGGCCGGCCGCCCCGAAGTCCGCCCGTACGCTGGTCAGCTCGCCGATCGCGCCATCCCGGACCAGCTCAGCGACCCGCAGGATCATCGGGTTCGTCCGCATCCACATGGCCTCCATCAGGAAGATCCCGCGGGTCCGAGCGGTGCCGATCAGTTCGGTGCTGGTGTGCAGGTCGAGGGTGAAGGGCTTCTCCAGCAGCACGGCCCGGCCGGCGGCCAGGCAGGTCATGGCGGCCTCGTGGTGGGCGGCGTGCGGGGTGGCCACGTAGATCACGTCCAGGTCCGGGTCCGCGGCCAGCTCAGCCCAGGAGGCGTACGCCCGGGGCACGCCGTGCCGGGCGGCGAACAGCTCTGCGCTCTCCGCCGTGCGCGAGCCGACCGCGAGCAGTTCGGCGTCCGGCAGCAGCCGCAGGTCCTCGGCGAAACGGCCGGCGATGTGTCCGGTGGCGAGGATTCCCCAACGCGTCATGCCGGCACGCTATCCCGCACCGGCCGACCGCCGGCAGGATGATCCACCCGTCGGGAACTAGGCTCGCGGCATGACGATCGACGGCTTCACCGCACCCCCCGCCCTGGTGGAGCATGCGCGCCGGTTCCGCACCGAGGGCGGCACCCCGGCGGTGCCCCGGGTCGCGGCCACCGTGCTGCTGCTCGGCCCCGCCGGCCCCGACTTCGAGGTGTACGTCATCCGCCGGGTCGCCGCGATGGCGTTCGGCGGCGTGTACGCCTTCCCCGGCGGCCGGGTGGACCCCTCCGACTCGCAGGCGCACCTCGACTGGGCCGGCCCGGAACCTGCCGAGTGGGCCGAGCGCCTCGGGCTGGCGCCGGAGGCCGCGCAGGCGGTGGTCTGCGCCGCCGCCCGGGAGGTCTTCGAGGAGGCCGGCGTGCTGCTGGCCGGGCCGGACCCGGCGACCGTGGTCGGGGACGTCAGCGGTGACGACTGGGAGGCGGCCCGGCAGGACCTGGAGGCGCACCGGACGGGCTTCGCGGATCTGCTGGCCGGGCGGCGGCTCACCCTCCGCTCCGACCTGCTGTTGCCGTGGAGCCGCTGGATCACCCCCGAGTTCGAGCCGCGCCGCTTCGACACGTACTTCTTCGTGGCGCTGCTGCCCGAGGGGCAGCGGACCCGGGACGTCTCCGGCGAGGCCGACCACACCATGTGGGTGCGCCCGGCGGACGCCCTGGCCCGGGCCGAGGCGGGCGAGCTGACCATGCTGCCGCCGACCCTGGTCACCCTGGCCCAGGTGGCCGCCGCCGGTGACCTGGGCGGGGTGGCCCGCGCCGCCGCCACCCGGGACGCCGCGACCCCGGTCACCCCTCGGCTGGACCTGCCCGAGGAGGGCGAGCCCCGCTTCCTCCTCACCTGACCCCCACCCCACTCCGCCCGCCGCGCCCGTCGCCGCACGCCCTCATTCACGGAAAGAGTGGCTATCCGGCTCGGAATAGCGACTCTTTCCGTGAAAATGCGCCCACTAGCCGGGGGGAGGCGGTCAGCCGGCCGCGCGGCGGTAGCGGTCGCCGAGGGTACGCAGCAGGCCGGCCAGTTCGGGCGGGTCCTGGACGGTGAAGTCGGCGTCGAGCAGGCCGAGCCAGACCGCCATCGTCTCCAGCCGGTCGGCGCCGGTGTGCAGCAGGCAGGTCCGCTCGTCCACCGGCTCGACCGTGCCGACGGCCGGGTTGATCCGCTCGGCCACCACCTCGGCGGGAGCGTGCACGAGGATCCGGGCCCGGTGCCGCCAGGCGGCCGCCGAGACCCCGCGCCGGACCCGGTCCACGACGTCCTCGGGCAGGTCCCGGGGCGCGAAGCGGGGGCCCGTCGGAGTGCGCGGGGTGATCCGGTCGACCCGGAAGGTCCGCCAGTCGTCGCGGTGCGGGTCGAAGGCGACCAGGTACCAGCGGCGACCCCAGTTGACCAGCCGGTACGGTTCGACGTCCCGCCGGCCGGTGGTCCCGTCGTGCCGGGCGTAGTCGAAGCGCAGCCGCTCCCGGTCCCGGCAGGCGGCGCTGATCACGCTGAGCGTGTCCGCGTCGACCTGTGGCCCCGGGTCGTCGTGCGGTACCCGGACGGTGTACGCGTGCAGCGCGTTGACCCGCCGGCGCAGCCGCGACGGCAGCACCTGTTCCAGTTTGGCCAGCGCCCGCAGCGAGGTCTCCTCGATCCCGGCGATGGTGCCGCCGGCGGCGGTACGCAGCCCGACCGCCACCGCCACCGCCTCCTCGTCGTCGAGGAGCAGCGGCGGGAGGGCCGCCCCGGCGCCGAGCCGGTAGCCGCCGATCGCGCCCCGGGTGCCGTGCACGGGGTAGCCGAGGTTGCGCAGTCGCTCCACGTCGTTGCGGACGGTCCGGGTGCTCACCGACAGGCGCTCGGCCAGCTCGGTGCCGGTCCACTCGCGTGGGGTCTGCAGCAGCGAGAGCAGGCGCAACAGCCGCGCCGAGGTCTCCAACATTTCTGGGATTCTGCCAGGACATTAGGAACGGAGTGTTCCTAATTGATCTCTACGCTCAACGGCATGGCTGAGAACACCGCGATCGTCCCGTTCCGCATCGACATCCCGCAGGCCGAGCTCGACGACCTCGCCGACCGGCTGGCCCGGACCCGCTGGGCGGAGGAACTCCCCGCCGACCCGGCGGCCGCCCCCGCCGGCCCGGTCCCGCCCGGCTGGGAGTACGGCGTGCCGGTCGGCTATGTGCGGCGGCTCGCCGAGCAGTGGCGGACGACGTACGACTGGCGGGCGTGGGAGGCGAAGCTCAACGCGTACCCGCAGTTCACCACCGAGATCGACGGGCAGAACGTGCACTTCCTGCACGTCCGCTCGCCCGAGCCGG
>JBARAE010000157.1:0-3453 GCA_049791715.1 Micromonospora sp. | reverse complement strand
GGGCCCCTCCGTCCGGAGGGGCCCTGCCGATGTCGCCGTCTACAGCGGGATGTTGCCGTGCGCGCCCCGGGCGGCCGGGGCCGCGGCGAGCGCCTCGGCGATCCGGCGCCGGGTCTCCTCCGGCTTGATGACGTCGTCCACCACACCGATCTCCAGCGCCCGGTTGACGCCACCGGCGACCCGGATCTGCTCCTCGATCAGCTGAGCCCGCAGCGTCTCCCGCTCCTCGGCGGGAGCGGCGGCCAGCTTCTTGCGGTGCAGGATGTTGACCGCGGCGCTGGCACCCATCACCGCGACCTCCGCGTTCGGCCAGGCGAAGACCGCGGTCGCGCCGAGCGAGCGGGAGTTCATCGCGATGTACGCGCCGCCGTACGCCTTGCGGGTCACCAGCGTCACCCGCGGCACCACCGCCTCGGCGAACGCGTGCAGCAGCTTCGCGCCGCGCCGGACCACGCCGTCCCACTCCTGACCGAGGCCCGGAAGGTAACCGGGGACGTCGACCAGCACGATCAGCGGCACCCCGAGGGAGTCGCACATCCGCACGAACCGGGCTGCCTTCTCGGCGCTGGACGCGTCGAGGCAGCCGCCCAGCCGCAGCGGGTTGTTGGCGATCTCGCCGACCGTCCGGCCGGCGAACCGGCCCAGCGTGGTGACCACGTTCGGCGCCCACTTGGCGTGCAGTTCGACGCCCGGGTCGTCGAGCAGGGCCTTGACCACCGGCTTCACGTCGTACGCCCGGTTGGCCTCGGCCGGCATCTTCGCGACCAGGTCGTGGCCCTCGTCGCCCACCGGCACGTCGTCCGGCGAGAGCCGGCCCTGGTGCCCGAGCAGCGCGGCGAGCTTGCGCGACTCGGCCATCGCCGCCTCGTCGTCCTTGCACGTCACGTGGACCACGCCGGAACGCCGGCCGTGCGGCTCGGGGCCGCCGAGGCGCTCCATGTCGACCTGCTCACCCGTGACGCTGCGGACCACCTCGGGACCGGTGACGAAGATCCGGCCCGCCCCGCTCATCACCACGATGTCGGTCAGCGCCGGGCCGTACGCGGCGCCACCGGCCGCCGGGCCGAGCACCACCGAGATCTGCGGCACCCGGCCGGAGGCGCGGACCATGGCGGCGAAGACCTGCCCGACGGCGTCGAGCGCGACCACGCCCTCCGCCAGCCGGGCACCGCCGGAGTGCCAGAGGCCGAGCACCGGCACCCGCTCCCGCACGGCGGTGTCGATGGCGTCCACGACGTGCCGGCACCCGTCGGTGCCCATCGCGCCGCCCATCTTCGTGGCGTCGGTGGCGTACGCGATCGCGGGCGTGCCCTCGATCTCACCCCGCGCCCAGAGCACGCCGGAGGTGTCCCGCGGCGCCAGCAGACGCAGCGTGCCGGCGTCGAACAGGGCCCGGAGCCGGACCTCGGGGTCGCGGTAGTCCACTGTCGAGATGTCCGCGCTCACGGCGGTCGTGGTCACTTGTGCCTCCAAGGCTGTGGTCTCAGGCCCGCGTGAAGACGAGAGCCACGTTGTGGCCGCCGAAGCCGAACGCGTTGTTCAGGGCGGCGGGAATCTCCATGTGACGCGCCTTGTGGGCGGCCACCTCCAGGGTCAGGCCCTCGTCCGGGTCGTCCAGGTTGATCGTCGGAGGGACGACACCGTCGCGGATGGCCAGGATGGTGGCGATCGACTCCAGCGCGCCGGCCGCGCCGAGCAGGTGACCGGTCATCGACTTGGTCGCCGCGAGCACCGGGTGGTCGCCCAGCGCCTGCCGCAGCGCCCCGATCTCCAGCATGTCGCCCACCGGGGTGGACGTGGCGTGCGCATTGACGTGCATGATGTCCATCTTGGCGACGTCCGCGTCCTCGATCGCCTTCTTGATTGCGCGGATCGCGCCCTCGCCCTCCGCGTGCGGCTGCACGATGTCGTACGCGTCGGAGGTGATGCCGGCGCCGGCGAGGCGCGCGTACACCCGGGCGCCGCGGGCGGCGGCGTGGTCGGCGCGCTCCAGGACCACCACGCCCGCGCCCTCACCGAGGACGAAACCGTCGCGGCCCTTGTCCCACGGGCGGGAGGCCCGCTCGGGGTCGTCGTTGCGGGTCGACATGGCCCGCATCGACGCGAAGCCGGCGATCGGCAGCGGGTGGATGACCGCCTCGGTGCCACCGGCCACGACCACGTCGGCCCGGCCGGCGCGGATGATGTCCAGGCCGAGCGCGATCGCCTCCGCGCCGGTCGCGCAGGCGCTGGCCACCGAGTGCACACCGGCCTTGGCGCCCAGTTCGAGCCCGACCCAGGCGGCCGGACCGTTCGGCATCAGCATCGGCACGGTGTGCGGGGAGACCCGCCGCGGGCCGGACGCCTCCAGGATGTCGTCCTGGGCGAGCAGGGTGGTGGCGCCGCCGATGCCGGAGCCGACGCTGACCGCCAGCCGCTCCGGGTCCAGCCCGGAGTCGGCGAGGCCGGCGTCCGCCCAGGCCTGCTGCGCCGCGATGAGGGCGATCGCCTCGGACCGGTCCAGCCGGCGCAGCTTGACCCGCTCCAGCACCTCGGAGGGGTCCACCGCGAGCTGGGCGGCGATCCGGACGGGCAGTTGCGCGGCCCACTCCTGGGTGAGCGGACCCACCCCGGAGCGGCCGGCGAGCATGGCGTCCCAGGTCGACGCGACGTCCCCGCCCAGCGGAGACGTCACGCCGAGCCCGGTGACGACGACGTCGGTGCGACTCATGATCAGGACTGCGCCGCGATGAAGCTGACGGCATCCCCGACGGTCTTCAGGTTCTGCACCTCGTTGTCCGGGATCTTGACGCTGAACTTCTCCTCGGCGGCCACCACGACCTCCACCATGGAGAGCGAGTCGACATCGAGGTCGTCGGTGAAGGACTTCCCCTCGGCCACGTCGTCCGGGTTCACCCCGGCAACCTCTTCGAGAATCTCGGCGAGGCCGGTGGTGATCTCGTCACGGGTCATTGCGGTTGGTTCCTCTCGATAGGGGGTTAAACCCGTCGGGCGACGTCGCCGACCCGGCGGGGAACGGCGCGGTGGGGACCGCGCCGGACATCAGGGGCAGCGTACGACCTGGCCGGCGTAGGTCAGGCCGCCGCCGAAGCCGAAGAGCAGCACCGGGGCGCCCGAGGGCACCTCCCGCCGTTCGACCAGCTTGGAGAGGGCCAGCGGTATGCTCGCCGCCGAGGTGTTGCCGGACTCGACGAGGTCCTTGGCGACGATCGCGTTCGGGATGCCGAGCCGCTTGACGATGCCGTCGATGATCCGGACGTTGGCCTGGTGCGGCACGAAGGCGGCGATCTCCTCCGGCGCCACCCCGGCCCGTTCGCACGCCTGCAGGGCCAGCGGCGCCAGCGCCGTGGTCGCCCAGCGGAACACCGTCTGGCCCTCCTGCTTGACGTAGGGGCGCCAGCCCTCGATGCGTAACGCGTCGCCCCTCTCCGGCACCGAGCCCCAGACCACCGG
>JBARAE010000156.1:0-1700 GCA_049791715.1 Micromonospora sp. | reverse complement strand
GAGCAGCTCGCGCTGTATCCGGCCGAGCTTGTTGATCACCTCGACCATGTGCACCGGGATGCGGATGGTGCGGGCCTGGTCGGCCATGGCGCGGGTGATGGCCTGGCGGATCCACCAGGTGGCGTAGGTGGAGAACTTGTAGCCCTTGGTGTAGTCGAACTTCTCCACGGCGCGGATGAGGCCGAGGTTGCCCTCCTGGATCAGGTCCAGGAAGGCCATGCCGCGACCCGTGTACCGCTTGGCCAGCGAGACCACCAGGCGGAGGTTCGCCTCCAGGAGGTGGTTCTTGGCGCGCTCACCGTCCCGGGAGATCCAGAGCAGGTCGCGCTGCATGTCGCGGGTGAGCTTCTCCTCACCCTCCTCGGCGGCGCGCAGCCGCTCCGCGGCGTACAGGCCGGCCTCGATCCGCTTGGCGAGCTCGACCTCCTGCTCCGCGTTCAGCAGCGGAACCTTGCCGATCTGCTTCAGGTACGCCCGGACGGAGTCCGCGGAGGCCGTCAGCTCGGCGTCCCGGCGCGCCTGCTTGAGCGCCTCGGACTCCTCGTCGTCCCACTCGAAGTCGTTGTCGCTGGCGGAGCTGGCCGCGTCGGCCTCAGCGGCCTTGGTCAGCTCGGCCGGCTCCTCGACCACCACGTCCTCGATCTCGGCGGCCAACTCCTCCGGGTCGATGTCGCCCTCGGCGCCCTCGCCCTTGGCGGCGGCCTTCGCCGGCTTCGCCGCGGTCTTCGCCGCCACGGTGGCCTTGGTGGCCCGGGTGGCCTTCGTCGCCTTGGCCGGCGCGGCGGCCTTGGCGGCCACCTCGGCGGTGGTGCCCGCGGCCTTGCGCGCGGTCGCCTTCCGCGGGGCGGGAGCCGGAGCCTCCTCGGCGGCCGGCGCCTGCTTCGGGGCGGGCGCCGCGGCCTTCTTGGTGGTCTTGGCGGTGGTGGCCCGCGACGCCGGCGTGGCGGAACGGGCGGCGGCGACCCGGCGACGGGTGCTGGCCGAACCGTCCACGACCACGGTCACGCCCGCCTCGGAGAGCGCGCGGAGGATCTTCTTGGCCTGGGCCGGGGTCACCTCAGCGGACTCGACGGTGCGCGCGAGCTGGGCCGACGTGAGCTGGCCGCCGGCGCTCTGCGCGTGGGCGATCAGGGTGTCGGTGAGCGAGCGAACGTCGGCGCCGGTCTGGCGGGGTTCTGTCACGAATGACCTTCCGGAGGCGAAGAGCGAGCACGGCCGGGTCGTCCGGCGCAGCACGGTGCGCCGTGCCGGGCGATGTCGTTGAGGGACCCCCGTGTCCCGGGCCGGCCGGTCGCTGGCGGTCCGTGGCGCGTGGGCAGGGTGAATTGTAACGCCGTCTGCCGCGATCATCCCGCGCCGCACGGCGTACGGGCGATACCGACCGCCGATTGGGCGCAGATGTGGACTTTGTAAGGATGATACCCGCGCACGACCCGGGAATCCCCGGTCGTACGGGAAGGGGACAAACCATGATCCGCTCGGCGCCGCCGGCGCAGGAACTGCTGGAGATCGCGATCGATGTCGCCCGGGACGCGGCCGCCACCGCCCACCGGATGCGCGCCGAGGGGGTTTCGGTCGCCGCGACCAAGAGTACGGTCACCGACGTGGTCACCGCCGCCGACCGGGCCGTGGAGCGCCAGGTTCTCGACGCCCTGCGCAAGGTACGCCCGGACGACGCGGTGCTCGGCGAGGAGTACGGC
>JBARAE010000155.1:0-4524 GCA_049791715.1 Micromonospora sp. | reverse complement strand
CGGGCGGCCAGGTCGGGCGCCGGCCGGGCCGCGTCCGCGAGATCGTGTACGGCGGTCCGCAGCGTTTCCTCCACCGCCCTGCTCATCGCATCACCTCCGTACGGGTCGGCAGCTCGTCGAGGGCCGGCACCAGCTGTCGCAGCTTCGCCAGCGCCCGGGACGCCTGGCTGGCCACCGTGCCGACCCGGCAGCCGAGGATCCTCGCGGTCTGCTCGACGCTGAGGTCCTCCAGATAGCGCAGGGTCAGCACCGCGCGCTGCCGGGGCGGCAGGGTCAGCAGTGCCTGCCGCAGCAGCAGCCGCAGGTCGGCGTCGTGGCCGCTGTCGCCGGCTGTCGGCCGCTCGGGCAACTCGGCCACCGGCACCTCGGACCGCCGCGACCGGCGCCGCCAGCCGGAGACCTGGTCGTGGTACAGGATCCGTTTCACGTACGGCTCGGCATCGCCCCGAATCCGGGGCCACCGCGCGTACGCCTTGGCCAGCGCGCCCTGGAGGAGGTCCTCCGCGGCGTGCTGGTTGCCGGCGAGCGCGTACGCGACGCGCAGCAGGGCGTCGCCCCGCTCGTTGACGAACGCGGTGAACTCCCCGTCGACCACCTCAGCCACCGCCCACCTCCGGTACCACAGACGCACACCGGCGGCGGAAGTTTGCCTCACGGGTGAAGAGGCGCTGCCGGCAACCGTGACGTCGGGCGCCTTCTCACGGTTCACAGGTTGCTGCCAGCCCGACACGGAGGTACCGGATGTCAACGGATACGCGCACCACGGCCGGCATCCTGCTGATCACGGTCGTCGCCGTCGCCTACGGCGGGCTGACCCTGCTCACGCACCTGACCCGCCGCAGTCCCGGCTATCTGGACAACCCGGTGCGACGCGGGCTCTGGACCGCGGGCCACGCGCACGCCGGTGTGCTGGTCCTCCTCGTCCTGGTCGCCCTCCCCTACCTCGATGAGGCCGACGCGTCGGACGGCATGCGGACGCTGATCCGTACGCTGCTGGTCGCGGCGCCGATCCTGATGCCGCTCGGCTTCTTCCTCTCCGTCCCGCGCTCCACCGACACGCGGCCGAACAAGCTGATCTGGCTGACGGTCGCCGGAGGCGTGAGCCTGAGCATCGGCGCCGTGCTTCTCGGCGTCGCCCTGCTGTGATCCGGCGGGTGGGTGGTGGTCCGCGCCCGACCGGGGGAACAATCGGTGGATGCGCTGGACCGTGCTCGACTCGCCGATCGGTGAGTTCTCCGTGGCCACTGACGACGAGGCGGTCTGCGGGGCGCACTTCGGGCGGGTGGAGTCGGCAACCGACGAGCCGGCGGACGAGTTGGCCGGCCGGGCGGTGGCGGAGCTGCGGGCGTACTTCGCGGGCGAGCTGACCGCATTCACCGTGCCGGTGTCGGCGCGCCGGGGGTCGGAGTTCGAGCGGGCGGTCTGGCGGGAGATGACCCGCATCCCCTACGGGGAGACGCTCACGTACGGCGAGGTGGCGCGGGCGGTCGGGGAGCCGGGAGCGGCCCGGGCGGTCGGGGTGGCCTGCAACCGGAACCCGATCCCGGTGATCGTGCCCTGCCACCGGATCGTGGGCGCGGGCGGCAAGCTGGTCGGCTTCGGCGGCGGCCTGCCGCGCAAGGTGACGTTGCTGGAGCTGGAGGCCCGGGTCGCCCTGCAGCGCGCCTGGTCCTGACGTACCGCCGGACGGAACACGCGAGGGCCGGGTCCGTGCGGACCCGGCCCTCGGTGGTGCTGGTGGTCAGCGCGTCAGCGCTCGACCTCGCCGGCGATGAACGCCTCGACGGCGGCGTGCGCCTCGTGGTCGGCGTACTGCACGGGCGGGGACTTCATGAAGTACGACGACGCCGACAGGATCGGGCCACCGATCTTGCGGTCCAGCGCGATCTTCGCGGCCCGGACGGCGTCGATGATGACACCGGCCGAGTTCGGCGAGTCCCACACCTCGAGCTTGAGCTCGGCGTTGAGCGGGGTGTCACCGAAGGAGCGGCCCTCCAGGCGGATGTACGCCCACTTGCGGTCGTCGAGCCACGGCACGTGGTCCGACGGGCCGATGTGCACGTCGCTCTTGCTCATCTCGTGCGGGATCTGGGAGGTCACCGACTGGGTCTTCGAGATCTTCTTGGAGACCAGGCGGGTGCGCTCCAGCATGTTCATGAAGTCCATGTTGCCGCCGAAGTTGAGCTGGTATGTGCGCAGCAGCTCGACACCGCGGTCCTCGAAGAGCTTCGCCAGCGCGCGGTGCACGATGGTGGCACCGACCTGGCTCTTGATGTCGTCGCCGACGATCGGCAGGCCGGCGTCCTCGAACTTCTTCGCCCATTCCGGGTCGGAGGCGATGAAGACCGGCAGGGCGTTCACGAACGCGCAGCCCGCGTCGATGGCGGCCTGGGCGTAGAACTTGTCGGCCTGCTCGGAGCCGACCGGCAGGTAGGAGACGACGACGTCGACCTGGGCGTCACGCAGCGCCTGGGCCACGTCGACCGGCTCGACGTCCGACTCTTCGATGATCTCGCGGTAGTACTGGCCCAGACCGTCGAAGGTCGGCCCCCGCTGCACGCTCACGCCGGTCGGCGGTACGTCGCACAGCTTGATGGTGTTGTTCTCGCTGGCGACGATCGCCTCAGCGAGGTCCATGCCCACCTTCTTGGCGTCCACGTCGAACGCCGCGACGAACTTCACGTCGGAGACGTGGTAGTCGCCGAAGGTGACGTGCATGAGACCCGGGACGCGGTCGTTCGGGTCGGCGTTCCGGTAGTACTCCACGCCCTGCACGAGGGACGAGGCGCAGTTACCCACACCGACGATGGCGACGCGGACGGAGCCCATAGCGTCTGCCTCCTTCTTCTTCATCACGGCCGCTCTGTCCTGGACTCGCCAGGCGGGGGCGGGCTGTTGTCTTCTCGTCGGCCGCCGGCTGTCCCGGCTCGCGGGACGGTCGGGGCACGGCCGGAGCGCTCGTTGGCAATGAGCTCCTCCAGCCAGCGGACCTCACGCTCACAGGCGTCGAGGCCGTGGCGCTGCAGTTCCAGGGTGTACGCGTCGAGCCGCTCGGCTGCCCGGCCGAGCACGTCACGAAGACCTTCGCGACGTTCCTCGATCTTTCGGCGACGACCTTCCAGGATCCGGAGCCGGGTGGCCTGGTCGGTGCGGGCGAAGAACGCGAAGTGCACGCCGAAGCCCGTGTCGTCGTACGTCTCGGGTCCAGCCTGCGCTATGAGCTGGGCGAAGCGTTCCTTGCCCTCCGCGGTAATGGTGTAGACCACCCGACCTCGTCGGCTGGTCAGCGCGGGAACCTCCTCGGCGGTCGCGGGCGTCTCGGCGGCCTCGGTGATCCAGCCCGCCGCCTGCAGCCGGCGCAGGGTCGGGTAGAGCGAGCCGTAGCTGATCGCCGCCCGGATGGCACCGAGTTTGGCGGTCAACTCCTTGCGCAGCTCATAGCCGTGCATCGGGGCCTCCTGCAGGAGGCCGAGGATGGCGAACTCGAGCATGGCCACCCTTCTTTACCCCCGGCGCGGAGCGGTAACCGCCGCGATGTATCGGACCGATACATCGCACGTTAGCGGACAGTCATGATCAGGGCAAACCCCTGATTCCGACACGCTGTAGTCACGCATGGTGACGGCGGTCGCCTCGTCTCGCCGGACCGCGTACCCTTTCCCGCATGCGTACGCAGCGCCAGGTCGTCGACTACTCGCTCCAGAAGCGAGCGGTGCTGCGTGAGCTCCTCGCCGGCCGGGTCGGCACGTACGACGTCTGCGACGCCTCGCCGTACCTGAAGAACGCCGCCCGGTTCCATGGCGAACCGACCGAGGAGCGTTGCCCGATCTGCCGCAGCGAGAACCTCATTCACGTCCACTACATTTACGGGGACGAACTCAAGCAGTCCGCCGGCCAGGCGCGCACCCGCGCCGAGCTTCCCGTGCTGGCGATGACGCTGCGTGAGTTCCAGGTCTTCGTGGTGGAGGTGTGCCTCGGCTGTGACTGGAACCATCTCGTCGAGCAGTTCCTGCTCGGGCGGGACGGACTGGCCGGTGGTACGGAGGACGGGTCGGAGCAGGGTGCCGTGAGCGGTTCGCCCGCCACGAACGGCTCGACCCTTCGTCGGAGGCGAGAGGCGCAACGGTGATTCGAGCTGTATCGGCCGACCCCGGCCCGGTGAACGACGGGCGGGTCGACCGACAGCTTTTAGGTCTGATTGGTCCGATTGCTTCGGATTTGACGTCTGCGCCCCGGCACGCCCGGGGTGTAGCGTCTCGTGTTTCAGCTCACGGCAACCCGGTGGCGGCGCGTGCGTGCCCCACCGCGACCGGCAGGGTGTGAGGAATGAACTACGGCGATCCCAGTTCTTCGCGTGGGCGGGCCCAGATCCCGGGCCCGAGCGGCGACCCCGGTTCCGGTGGGAGCCCGCGTGGGAGTGGCTGGTCATCCGGGCAGGAGGGCGGCGCCTCGGCCCGCGCCTCCGTGTCGCCCCAGGGCTCCGCGTCCGGCGGGCGTGCCTCGGTCGGTGGCTCGGCCCCGGTG